>JBKJYK010000177.1:0-30450 GCA_046715515.1 Candidatus Nitrosocosmicus sp. | reverse complement strand
GTTATTGGAGCATCCATTTATGCTTTATTTATGGTTGTCCTGGTTTTTTATGCCTTAGGTGAAGGCTCTCTACCTATATTTTTTAAAGAAGGCATAAATTTTATTATTGGTACTGACTGGAATTCGGTAGAAGGTAGGGAATCATTTGGTGCCTTGCCTTATATTGTAGGTACACTAATTAGCTCTTCAATTGCAATGGTTATTGCTGTCCCCATAAGCATAGGAATTGCAATTTTTGTTAATGAAATGGTGCCAGGCAAAATTGGAACCGTTTTATCGTTTGTAGTTGAATTACTTGCTGCAGTTCCAAGCATTATATATGGATTGTGGGCCCTATTTGTATTTCGATTTTGGATAGTGAACTATATTGAAATGCCTCTTCATAACACATTTGGTGATAATTTATATGTTTTTGCAAGAACTCCATTTGGGCTTGATGTTTTTACTGCAGGTATAGTTCTTGCAATTATGATTATTCCTATAATATCTGCTGTTTCACGGGAAGTTATCAAAGCGGTTCCCCATTCACAAAAAGAAGCTGCTTATGCGCTCGGTGCAACTCGGTGGGAGATGGTTAAAACGGCAATTCTTCCTTAT
This sequence comes from Candidatus Nitrosocosmicus sp., assembly GCA_046715515.1. GTDB lineage: Archaea > Thermoproteota > Nitrososphaeria > Nitrososphaerales > Nitrososphaeraceae > Nitrosocosmicus. The sequence continues at coordinate 29,853 of JBKJYK010000177.1, read as the reverse complement.
GGAAAATCTGGTCTATTGGGAGCATCCTTTTTGGGTTTGGGTAGAGCTATTGGCGAAACGATTCTGGTAACAATGATTATAGGTAATGCAGTTGGCTTATCTGCAATTCCAACTACATTGTTTTCCCCTGGCCAAACTTTATCAAGTATAATTGCAAATGAATTCAATGAAGCATCAGGCAGTTTTCAGCTATCTGCATTGATTGGCCTTGGGCTAGTGTTGTTTATTATGACACTTTTTATTAATGTGATTTCAATTTTTATAGTTTCAAAAGTAACAAAATCAAATTCTGACGTGAGGGAATAAAATGGATAAAGATAAAAAAAATAACATAAATTACAAGTCTATAGTTAAAGGATATGCTGTAAAAAACTCTCGAAAAAGGAAAATTGTGAACAATTTAATCACTGCTGTATTATTTAGCTTTGTAATTATCGCAATTATACCTCTTGTTAGTATTTTAATGGAAGTTTTTAAAAATGGGGTTTCTGCATTTAGTCTTGATTTTCTAATTCTTCCTCCAGGTGCAATGGGTGCCAGCGATGGAGGAATTGGTCCTGCAATACAGGGAACTCTTATGATTATTGGATTTGCTACATTAATTGGAGCACCCGTGGGAGTTTTGGTAGGGGTTTATCTTTCAGAATACTCTTCCTCCAGCAGACGATTTGCATACTTTCTTAGATTATTCAATGATGTGATGACTGGTATTCCTTCTGTTGTTATTGGAATAGTTGGATATATTACAATAGTTTTAACATTGGGTTCATTTTCAATTATTGCCGGAGCATTTGTTTTGTCCATTATAATGATACCCATAGTTGCTAGAGTTTCCGAGGAAACATTAAAGCTTATACCAAATTCATTAAGGGAGGCAGCTTATGCCCTTGGTATTTCTAAATGGAAGGTTGTTTGGAATATTGTTATAAAAGGCTCTAAAAGCGGCATAATTACTGGTATTGTTTTAGCAATGTCTAGAATTGCAGGTGAAACTGCCCCATTGATAATGACTATTTTAGGCACTAGTCTATTTTTTAGTAGTTTTAATTCGCCAGTTGATGCATTGCCTTTAAGAATCTGGAGACTGGCGTCACAACCATATCCATCTGCACATGAACAAGGATGGGGTGCAGCCTTACTTCTTATACTAATAATATTATCGTTAAGTATAGTGCTGAGAATGATATCACAAAAAAGAGGATTTCATTTAAAATCTACCACCTGATATATAGGTCTATATGATCCTATTTATTTCATATAGATAATGTATATTACATAACTATTCTAACCATACTTTATACGTGGTTTCATGTTTAACATTTTAAAATCTTCAAATAATAAAAAACCTGATACCGAATCTTCTTCGTCTTTGGTACCAAAGGATAATTCCTCCATTTCCTATAATGATAATGAATCCAAGCTTTCTATTTCTTCCTTACAGGCCTGGTTTGGTTCTAAACTTGCATTAAAAAACATTGATATTGATTTTAAAAGAAACCGCGTAACTGCTCTAATAGGCCCCTCAGGATGTGGAAAAACAACCCTGTTAAGATGCATTAATAGAATGCATGAAATGACACCTAATGCCTCGGTGAAAGGAAGGGTAATTTTAGATGATTTTGATATTTACGATAAGAGTTCTGACCCTGTTATTATAAAACGTCGTATGGGTATGGTATTTCAAAAACCTAACCCTTTTCCTACCATGAGTATTTTTGATAACGTAGCATCTGGTCTAAAACTTAACGGTATAAAGAACAAGTCTCTAATTAAGGATATGGTTCAGGAAAGTCTCGAAGGTGCTGGACTTTGGGAAGAAGTCAAAAACGATCTTGATAGACCTGGAATAAGTTTGTCAGGCGGTCAGCAACAACGACTTTGTATAGCAAGAGCACTAGCAATGCAACCTGAAATTCTTTTAATGGATGAACCTACATCAGCATTGGATCCTCTTGCCTCTTCCAAGATAGAAGAATTGATAACTGATCTTAAAAAAAACCTCACCGTAATAATTGTGACTCATAACATGCAACAGGCGGCAAGAGTTTCAGATTACACTGCTTTTATGTATCTTGGAGAATTAGTGGAATTTGGTCGAACTTCTCAGATCTTTAAAAATCCTGTTAAAGAGTTAACCGAAAGATATATCTCAGGGAAATTTGGGTAATAATTGCTACTGTTTTATTATTTTATTTTATAAATACTTTGACTAGGCTAATTAATTTAGGGCTAAATAAGCTAAGCACTATTATCCTTGAGATGGCTACCCTTGGTGAAAAGACTGTGATAACAGCCATTAAATCCTATAAGGAAGATAATTTGGAAACAACAAAAGAAATATTTGAGTCTGCCTCTAAATTGCGTTTTCTTCAAGATGAAGTTTCAGAATTATCAATAGAGTTAATCGCTAGGTTCCAACCTGTTGCCACCGATCTGCGATATATAAAATCTTGCATGGAAATGTCTTATGGTTTTTCTAGATTCGGTCGTTATGCGTATGATATTATTAATGTGTTAGAAATCTTGGGACCATTGAAATTGTGTGATAAATCTTCGATTATCCATATGTCTGAGATTGTGTTGGAAATGATGAATACAAGTGTATCTTCTCTGCGTTCACTTGATAACACCATGTCAAAAAAAATATATGAATTGGAGGATGTTGTAGACATCCTGTACAAAAAAGGTGTGAGAGAATCTATTGAATTTATGAATCAGGGTGGTTTATACCCTGATAACAGGTGTAATATATCATCTGCCTTAATATTGAAATATTTGGAGCGAATTTCAGATCATGCCTGCTATATCGCAGATTCAGTAAATTATATTGTGACTGGGGTAACTAGTCCAAGAAGATAGTTTTTTTTAGTTGAATATAAATTCCTGTATTGTTTATTGATAGTTAATGGTGAATGAAATGAAAAAGAGATGTATTATTTGCGGATGTACTGGACATTCTATTTTTGGATGTATCAATCATTGGACTGGCCATAAAAAAAATAATGGAAATTGCATGAAATGATTATTTTAACTCATATAGCGCTATTATTAACTTCAGTAAAATTTTCTCATTAGTTTTCTCTGCTAACGGTACGAAAAATTCCTGAGTTTCATCTTTAAATCTGGAGATTTTGTCTTTTCTTCGTGAATTTTTTAGTGACCTAAGGTCGTCTAATCTCTCTGCCAAAATTATACATTTTATATAGTTATCTGCTTGTTTTATTTTCAAGATTTGCTTTTCGATTGATGATTCGTCATTTTTTTTTGTCTTTTTGGTAAAAAATGAGATTGTTTTGTAGATTGTTTCACCAATCTCAAATTTGATGTAATCTTTAATTTCTTGAGACAAATCCTCTTTATTGAAAATATCATGAAGCAAAGCTGAGCAAATCAAATCTGTTTCATTCATTTTTATTTCTTCAGATAAAATCAAGGCCACTCTTAGTGAATGGTTTATCTGAGGCTCAGTAGTGTCGGATTTATATTTTCTGACTAGCTCATTATGTATTCTGATGGCCAAACCAAAAGATTTTGTAATCTTTTCAACATCCTTAATGGATTCTTCAAATGGCTTTAAAAGGGTTGTAAATCCTGTTTTAATAAAGTTATTTTTATTATTTTTATTATCGGTATTATTATGCATTTCTTGCAATTTGCCCTTCGAATTGGTTTGATATTTTGTCCATTAATGTACTTTTCATCTTGATTCTTTTGATTTTAATAATAACAATGATATTGGATACAAATTAATAAATATACATTCATAAGTTTTGTGTATTTATGGGTTTATTGAATATATTCAGATGACCTCAAAGGAATTAATTAAACATGAAACTATTAACGTGTCTATACAATTTGGTGACATAAAGGTGCAATTTAACGGTGAACCTGAGAATGTTACTGTTTCTGTCATGAATTTTCTCTCTAAGAATATACCTGAAATAGATTTGGCTAGAAGAATTTCCTTAAATTACTCTATACCTGAGTTGATAAACTTGTATTCTCCTATAATCAAAATTACTCCTGAAGGGCCAAAAATTTTACCCGATAATATGGAAATGCATAATAAAAAGTTTTCCGATAAAGAAATAGTCATGTTACATCTTTTGGGATCGAAAATTGCGTTTGAATTAGGGAAAATTACCGATAAATCTTCTCGTATCTCCGATATCCAGTCCTCAACGAATTTAAATCCAAAATCCATAAGCTCTAGGTTATCGGAATTGGTCAAAGCTGGTTATGTATCTAGAAGCGTCAATAAAGAAAACCAATTAGAATTGGTAGTTTATGGGATCACTACTGTGGGCATTAGTTGGCTAAATAGTATTATAACCAAAAAAATCAATGCAAAATAGTTTTATTGTTTCTCAAACAATGGCTTTTTCTGGATATATCTGTAATTCCTGAGGGTTCCCACTCTAGTTAGGATTCCTTCTCTGACCATGTCTGTTAATGAGTGTGATACAGCTGTCCTATCGTAGTTATACCCCATTGATGATATTTCATCATGTACTTCACCCAATAATCTTTCACTTTCAAAATACTTATCATAAAATATTTTTTCTATCAGGCTCCTACATGTGTTACCGTTTTTAGTTAACTCTTTTAATGAAATGCTGTTTTTCCTTTGATTGTTGTTGTTTGCATTGCTGTTTGTTTCAAATTTGGATTTCATGTAATCTATTTCATCTTTTAGTTTTTCAATTTCATAGTTTGTATTTGTGTTTGAGAGTGAGGCTATATCTATTCCGGAAAGTACATTCTCTACAACTTGTTTAACTTTGTCTTCTGTACACGTGATTTCGACCTCCCATTCTTTGTATTTTAGTTTTATTTTTGCCTCTATGGATAGCTTTGACATTGCCTCATTCATCACTCTTTATATTAAGATTTCTCTTTGATAAAGTTATTGTTGTCCATCTTGTGCATGATGAACAACATTTATTAATATGTTTGTTGTTGTTGAACAAGATGAATAATCAATTAAATTATCAAGAGCTAGAGTCAAACATGGCTAATATGAAAAAATCTTTAATTAACAATTTTACTGATTCATTTTTTTGTAAAGACTATAAAAAATTGCTAGAAAACAAAAAATTGGTTTTTGTAAACGACGATGATGGAATACCGATTCAAAATTGGGGAATGCGTTCCGAAAAATATGATCATGTTAAAGTTAATGATATCGATGTTGTTAAAGTTGATAAGTTTGTTTTTGGTATTGACTCAAGTTGTATTAAAGTTGCTGAAGTGGAAGATGGGGGCTTGTATGCGATAAAAGGCTGTATTTGCATCTCTTTTAAGGGAAGGCCTTTAAACCACCTTAAAATTGGGCCTTTTTTATTTTATTTAAATGAGGACACATTAAAAAATTTTCGTATAGATCACAATATATTAAAACTGACGCTATTTAATGATGAATACGCAAAAAAGTTTCTGAGAATCAATCTCGAGCGATATATTCAATATTGGCTATCTAAACTAGTTACTAATTCTATTATTCTTATAGATGGATCGCTTAAATATTCGATATTTGAAAATCAGTTTTATTCTATATTAAGAGTATTTGAGAATTCTGTCATCAATAAAAACTCTGTAATTGGGATTAGTAAGAACACGAAGATCAAAGTGTTGAAATATTTTACTTATCCTTTGTTAAAATCAAAGAATCCTTCTTTCATTAACATTGATTTAGTTATCAAAAGCTTGATTAGAAAAATATATGGAGAGCATATTTTGGTAAAGTTTGAAGATGATAGATATGCCAATATATTGAGAGCCGATGTAGTAGCATTTGACAATAATGTTACTAACCTTCTAGGGACATTACTTTATAATGAATTTATCACAAATGGTTATCCCAGTACTTTACAATTGTCCCATCATGTTTCAACTTTTTCAAACACTGATTTATCTAGTATACAAGGTTTCATAAAATCTAACTATTCAATTAAAGAAATTTACCATGAAAACATACGAAATTCTATTTTAGGATCCATTTAGAAATGAAAATCCTCTCAAAAAGTGGAGATGAGATAATATTGCTTGCTGTAACCAATGATTTTGCAAATAAAGGTGATTATTTTATTATTGAAGATTTCAATTTAAATAAAAAACTACTAGTCCAAATTTATGATGAGGAGTATCTTTCTTCCCAATCACTTGCAGATGAAATAATTAAAGATGAAGTTATCGGTAAATATAGCTCAGAGAATATTTTTGATCCGTTAGAAATCAATAATCTTTCCCAAATAATACGAGATGTACGGCTCTTTAGAACAAAGATCAGGGGGTCTATAGATAAATTTGACAATCTGTCTGCTGATGTGGATTGGGTACCTTCTCGTGTGTATTCAAAAATCATTAAAATTAATTATAATGAGATTAAATCTTTGATAAAAAGAAACTTGCAATATCCTATTCCTATCGGTAAATCCGGAACTGACGATCAGGTTTTCGAGATTTATGCTGAGGATTTGGACGGTAAATTAAATATAATTACTGGAAAAAAAGAAACTGGTAAATCCCATCTTTCAAAAATTCTCATAAAATCTTTAATTCAATATGGCGCGTATGTTATTGTTTTTGATTTAAATAATGAGTATAGTGGGTTATTGTTCAACAATGATGGGGGAACATCCTCTATTAACGATAAGTTACTTTTGTTGGAACCAGGAAAAGAATTGAAATTTGATTTGCGATATTGTGGTAAACCATCCATTTCAAATATGCTAAAGAATGCTCTTGATATGCCAGCAGCTTCCTTGAGGGAGTTTTTTAGGATATGGGACTCCCTTGAAAATAAAAAGATGTTGGGATTAGATGAACTAGGACATGCTTTTAGTACCTGGAACATCAATGAGTTGGTCCGAGATGCCCTGTTGTCTAGGTTCCACATAATTGATTCATCTGGTCTTTTTTCTCTTAATTCGCCTAGTGAGAAAGGATTTCAATTCGAAGAATTGATAAAAATGAGAAGAAAAGGAGCTGGAATGATAATCAATATGAGTCGGGTTTCTCCTGTTGTAAGGCGTATGATTGTTGAGATTGTAATGAGCAAATTAAAGGATTTACTGGAAAAATCTTTGATTCCTCCAATCTTTATTTTTGCCGAAGAGGCCCATCTATATATTCGTGATACCTATTGGGAAGACTTGATAACCCGTATGAGTCATTTTGGAATTTATACCACGTTCATTACTAATCAACCTGACGCACTGAACGATACCATTTATAGGCAAGTCGATAATATTTTTTTATTTAATTTTACGAATGATGCAGATTTAGAAAAAATATCTAAAGTTTCTTTGCTTGATAATTCTACGATAAAGTCTTTAGTTAAAACATTATCACATCGCAGTTGCCTTTCAATAGGGAAGGTTGTTTCTAATCTGCCAATGGTGGTAAAAGTTGACTCCGTAGATATGGTTACCTTAGGTGAAACAAAAAAATTTTTTAAATAACCTCACAACCTTTTATTGTTATTATAAATTCGCTTTCTGCAATTTTCTCTATTTGATACTCCATGCCATTAATTTTTTTGATTATTTCCAAATTTGTTAAAAGGTGATTTGAAATACTGGATATCTTATACCTTGATTTTTCGTTAATAAAACTTAGTGGTAATACCAACATGTCTGCCAAGTGCCTATCTATACATGCTCGAAATTTAAACTCCTCAATAAACTTTTTAGATGCATTATACCCTATTGTTTCGGCTTTTAAACCTTTTTCACCTATTGAATCAGCTCCCAAATAAATTCCGGATTCAGAAATACTGTATACCAAAATAGATGATCCTGGGCTAGAAGAGTTTTCTATTGATGATTTGTATTTCTCACATATTATTCCATTTTTCTCTAAATTAGACAGGGCACTACTAATTTGCCTATCGTTTACATGTTTTGGTAGCATACCGGCAATGCTTATCATATGTGGGTTTATCTCCCTAAAATTACAAAAATCAATTGATTTGAGATTTATTGCTTTCTGGATTTCTATATTGACAATTCCTTTGCCATTTGGATAAAACCCTCTTTTTATTATATCTACATCAAAAAGAATTCCTATTTTACTGAATGCTTCCTTCATCACGTATTTTATATAATCAATTGTGGGGCTAAATTTTACATCAGTTCCGCCTATTAATTGAATCAGGATGTCCTTTTGAGAAATTGCGATACTTGGAATTATTGTTTGAAGTAATAATGGAATGCTTCCGGCAGTTCCAATATCAATATTGTATGTGTCTTTATTTATTTCTCTATCGTTTTCACTGTTTTTATCAAATAGTATGTTTATCCATTCTGCACCTAATTTTGCGTTTTCAATATGAATGTTAAATAATTTTGATATGAGTTTTATTGTTGTAACATGCTGGTGCCTTAAGCCCGGATTATTTCTTTTTGTTCGGATGTTTGTTATTCTTATGGGCTTTTTAATGATAGTTGAAATTGTAAGTGCACTCCTAAGTATTTGACCTCCGCCTTCGCCCGTTGATCCGTCTATTGTTAGCAATTATAGTTTTATAATTAGATTTTAAATTAAATTTTTGTTATTGTTGTTTTAATTTTGGTGGTTGATATTATATATCATCTTTATTCTTTCAATTCCGTTTATTTCCTCAATGATTCTTGCTGTTTCGGCAGACACCAATTCTTTCCAATTTCTATTATTGGCGATTCTGTATCTGACTTCAGTTGCAGAAAGATTTTCCCTGCTGATTAATTCGGGATGGACTGTTTCTATTCTTCTTTCTTTAAATAACATGGTTGTAAATGTATCATTTGTAAATACTATGTTGTATCTTGGTACCAATAAGTCAATATTGTGTGTCCATAATTTATGCACTCCAATATCAGGAACTGGTATAAGAATAATATTTTGTAATGTGTCTTTTTTGATCTCTTTACAGATTGTTTCTCTTATAATTTCTATTCTCTCTCCTGCGGTAAAAGGATTTTTAAACTCATAACTTTTGTCAGAGCTACCGATAACTAATACCAATTCATCTACATTATCAAGACAGTATTTTATCGAATTTATGTGACCCTTGTGCAATGGTTGAAATCTGCCAACAAAAAGGCCTCTTTTTGCCATTTATTTTATTATGTTATTTGAGTTAAAATATATTGCATTTATGTTTGAGATCAAATTTTTAATCAAAAAAAAAATAGTAAGAAATTTATATGTTTTTATATCTAAAGTTTATCCTGTACCATTCGTTTAGTAAATTTGGACGTGATGCGGAGTTTTTAGTTGGTTTATGCATGAAGTCTAAGGAATGGAACGTATATTTTTCTAAAGGAAGTAGAGGCCCGTCCGATATTGTTGCAATAAAAAATAATGCCATTTGGTTAGTTCAAATAAAATCAAGCACTAGAATACCGAAAATACATGGATACGAGATACGGAACCTTATTAAAATGTCTAATAAAATAAATAATAGTTTTCCTATCTTATCTTTGGTAAGCCCTAAACTTGATTGTAATGCCAATGGCAACTCTATTTCATTTGGGAATTATTCGTTAAATTTTTATTTATTGCCTGATTGGAAAGGTGTCACCTTAGAATTATAGTTGTCTACTACTATTTCATTACTAAATTTGGTTCAAAAATGGTTATTCTCTGTAAATGTTTTTCCAAAAGGATTTTATTGTTTTTTCGTTAAAATGAATAGTATTTATTGTGAATTCTTTCAATGATTCAATATAGCCTAGCATATAGGTTTTCCATGGATTGCTATAATTGCTATTCAATGAAATATTTTTCTCATCAGTTACTTTATCCTTTTGTGGATTCAAAATATGATTTGATATTGTCTTTACAATTACTTCACTGTTTGTGTCTTTTGTAGCTGCAAAGGTGATTATTTTTCCTTGTGTAGGTACATCAAATAACTTTAGTTTTTCATATTCCGCAGCTATATATTCTAATTTTCCTAATTCTTTTGAAAACCTTTCTCCAATCTGTACTATATGGGGGGTTTGGATAAAACCTAGTTTTGCAATATTGTTGTCTATTGTTTGATCTGGATCATTAAAATTTGATTCTGTGTTGCCATCTTCAAATATCCCCACAAATTTTATTTTAGGTTCCAATGACATGATTTTGGCGGAACTATCTGCAACATTCATTTAATTTTTTTAAATCCAATACAACTATATTTATATTTTTTTATACTTTTTGTATATTTAATTGATCTATTTTTTTTGCTAGATCTATATCTTTTTCAGTAATTTGGTTTTTATCGTGGGTTATCAGTTTTATATTTACTTTATTGTATGAAATTAGGATGTCAGGATGATGATCCATTTTTTCAGATTCAAGTGCAATTTTTGTAATAAAGCTAAAGGATTCAATAAAATTATTAAATTTAAAATCCTTGCATAATTTCCCTTCTATATCTTCCCAATTACCCAGATCACTTGATTTATTGTTCATCGTTTATGTTGTGCTAAATAAAGTTTAAAGTTTTCTTTTTATATGCTTAACTCGATCAAAATGGATAACATATTTTAATATTTGGTATTGTCATAATATCTGAGGAAAAAAGTGGTAGAAGTTGCCGTCGTTCAAATGAGGTCCTCTGTAAATAAAGATGAAAATTTAAAATTCTCTTTAGAGCAAATTAAGGAGGCTCGAAAGAAACAGGCACAGATGATTTGTTTTCCTGAATTTCAGATGGCGTTTTCTCCAAATTCTCAATCATCTAAAGAATTATTTTCAATTTCTGAATTAGTTGACGGTGGTTTTATTACAGAGTTGCGCAAAAGCGCTAGAGAAAATGATATCTATATTATAGGAACAATGTATGAACGTTCAACCCGGGATTCTGATGAATTTAATAAGTCTTTGAATAGTCCTAAAAATTTTGATAATAGATATTGCGTTTACGATACGGCAGTTTTTATAAATAATAAGGGAGTTATAGTGTCATATTACAGAAAACTGCATCTTTACAACGCCCTTGGTTTCCAAGAATCAAAAAAGCTATTGGCTGGAAATAAACTTTTTTCACCTGTTGATTCTCCATTAGGTAAATTGGGGGTTTTGGTTTGCTATGATTTACGTTTCCCGGAGTTAGGTAGGTTACTTGCTATCGAAGGGTCAGGTGCATTAGTTGCTCCCTCTGGCTGGGTTCAGGGAAAAATGAAGGAGGATCATTGGTTAACTATGTGTAAAGCTAGGTCCATAGAAAATGGTGTTTATTTGATAGCTCCAAATCAAGTAGGCAATATTTTTTGTGGTCATAGTTTGATAGTTGATCCATTTGGGGTTGTGATCCTCGACATGGGCACTAGAGAGGGAATGGAAATAATTGATTTGGATCTTGGCAAAATCGATTTAGTTCGAAACGATCTTCCATTATTAAAAAATAGAAGGGAAGATTTATACAATTTAAGACAAAAAAATGCTTTTTAAAATTTTATTTAAAATTTTATTTTTTGAGGATAATCCATGACTTTGGTTTGTTAAAGTTTATTTTAATAAATGTTTTTAATAGTACGTTTGAAGGTATCATAAAATGATAACAAAAAAATGGTATCATAAATGTAAAGTTTAGTGTTTCTCTTTACTTTCTGGGTTTTAATGTGATTGATTATCTTGATTTGGTATTCTGCTAAATGGACGGCAATATTTCTCACATCTTATCTTTTGAATTTATGAATCAATCCTTCTTCAAATCCAATTTATGACAGTAGTTTTTATTAGTCGTACTGTTTTCTTTTATTTATGACATTGGGTAATCTGGACTATAATGGGATATTTGGAATACTCTCATGGTGATTAAAATAAATTTTTATCCCTATGATAAATAAATCTGATAAATTTAGATGTTCTTTTATTTTATAACAAATAACAATACGGTATTAAGTTAAATTAGTGAAAACCCAAAAAGTTTATTATGAAATGTACACATTAAATTTAACACATTAAATTTAACACATTAAATTTAACACATTAAATTTAACACATGCATTTGTTTATTTGTTGTAATACACTTTACATTTTTATTATGCTAAAGTCATTTGTTAATTATGGGTGAAAAGGTCTGTGTACTAGGTGCTGGTAGTACAAAATATGGTAAATTAAATGAAAGCATTATTGAAATATCTCTTAATGCTTCCAAAGATGCCATTGATTCGGCTGGAATAACTCCAAGAGATATAAAGGCTGGATATATTTCAAATGTATTTGGTGTTACAGACCGTCAAGTACATATGGCTCCTGTAATCATGAGTAACCTCGGGATACCTAATGTCCCTGGATTAACTATTGAATCCGCATGCGGATCTGGATCGGTTATGTTTAGGGAAGCCTATGCAAATGTTGCTGCGGGATTCTATGATTGTGTTATTGCTCTTGGTGTTGAAAAAATAACACATACAGGAACTGCTGAAAGTACTACATTGTTTTCGTATTGTTCTGATTATTTTTATGAGGGTGGAAATGGGGCCTCATTCCCAGGTCTTTTTGGTTCTATGGCTAGAGCATACCTTGCGACATACAAGGCCACTGAAGAAGATTTGGCAAAAATAGCTGTAAAAAATCATGAAAATGGATATTTTAATCCTAAAGCGCATATTAGAAAAAAAATAACTGTAGATGATGTGTTAAATTCCCCGGTTGTCGCATCTCCTTTGAAACTTTATGATTGTTGCCCTTTTTCCGATGGTGCATCTGCTGTAATATTATGTAATGAGGAATTTGCAAAAAAAAGCGGGAAACCCTATATTGAAGTAATAGGATCCGGTAGAGGCGCCTCACCTGCGTCTGTTCAATCTAGAAAAGACATTACAACTATCCCAAGCACTGTTGATGCTGTTAATCAGGCCTATAAAATGGCTAACCTTGCTCCTAAAGATATTGACTTTGTAGAAGTTCATGACTGCTTTACTATAGCAGAGCTCATTGATATAGAAGATTTGGGATTTTTCCCAAAAGGCTCTGGTGCCCAGGCAATCAGAGAAGGCCGTACCACATTAAAAGGCGATATTCCTGTGAATCCATCTGGTGGTTTAAAATCTAAAGGCCATCCGATAGGTGCAACAGGTGTAGGACAAGTTGTTGAAGTATTCGAACAGCTTACAAACAAGGCTGGCGAAAGAACTGTTAAAGGTGCAGAAATAGCAATGACTCATAATTTTGGCGCAACAGGGGCCAGTGCCGCTGTTCACATTTTTAAAAAAATGAATTAATGAGATAGGGTAAGGAAGATTAAATTGTCTAATGTCGATTTGAAAAAACAAAGCTCAAGAGAGCAATTTATAGAATATGCTAAAACTGGTAAAATATTGATTAATCAATGTGTAAAATGTAATAATCTTCTTTTAGAGACCATGTATTATTGTGATGAGTGTTTTTCCAATTCATTTAAACAAGTGTCCTATACAGGTACTGGTAAAGTGGTTACATTTACAATACAATCTATAGCCCCTGAAGGATTTGAAGATGTAAATTCCTATGCGTGGGTTGTTTTCAAACTAGATGAATGTAGACTAAATGTTTCAGGATTTTTGCCTGGAATCTCATCGCCAAATGATTTACCATTGGGCACTCCAATCAAGGTAATTGATTTTAACGATAAGCATGGCTTGGTGTTAGAAAAATTAAAAGCCTGATCTAATAAGCTAAAATTAATCTTCTTTTTTGTTTATAGAGTTTAACATTCGTTTTTAACAAATATCTTTATGACATAACAATAGATGGAAAAAAGCGGTCAGTTCTATTATGATGTTAATAATGCTATATCCGTAATAAACTCGCAAATTTCGTATTTAAAATCAAAAGATGCGAAATTTTCTACAATGGATACTAATTTTAGTTCAAAAATTGCACAGAATATAAAATTAGGAAATAATGCCCGAGCAAATGTAATAGCAAATGAGTTGTCTGCCATGAGAAGGTTGAGAAAAAATACCCAAAACGTCAGTTTAGCTTTAGAAGTCGTTGCTATACGATTTTCAACTATAACTGAATTTTCAATGATGATGGATACAATTAATCCCACTGTAGAAATGTTAATAGATATTCAAAAGGATCTTTCAAAAGCTGTGCCATCTGCCACTGAAGTTATATCTCAAGTTCATACTTTATCTAGTGACGTATTAATTAATTCTAACATTAATACTGATGTAGGTAAAATTGGTGCTGTAGTAGATAATGATGCATTATCTATATTAAGTGATGTTCAAAATAGTCTAGAGGATGAAGCAAAAGAAAAATTGCCTGAGGTGCCAGAATCTATTATTTCTAAAAGATCTCATATTAATTTAAAAGATGATATTATAAATAGTGGGCAAGTTTTACTAGAAAATTAGGCTTTTACTGTTCCATTAATTCTTAATATATTTTTTTATTAGTTTTATTTATATACCAATACTTGAACTGCTGTTTATATTGAGGATTACGTATCTGCCCGCGTCGGAAACTAAACGAGGTATTATGGAATCCACCTCCAAAAGAGTAAGAATGATTTTTTCAGTGATGGCAAGTCCCAATAGGATTGATATCTTGCGTATTCTAAATTCTAAAGGACCTTTAACTTATTCTGAATTAAAGTCATTAGCAGGGTTCCGATCTAAAAAGGAGTCTGGGAAATTTGCCTACCATTTGAGAAAGTTGTTAAGGCAGTCATTGATAGGCCTTAATAAGGCGGAAAGACGTTATGCCATTACTAATTTAGGGAAACTGGTTTTAAATTTGGCACGACAAATAGAAGAAAAATCCATCATTGAAAGCGGGAAAATGTATGTGAGAACCAGTAACCAAAGCATTGAGGAGTTCAACCCCCATAAAATAATACAGTGCTTGGTGAGGGAAACAAACATGTCACTTGAACAATCTACAAAAATTACAGAAGAAGCTGAAAATAAGATATATAAAACTCCAACCTCTTATTTGACATCTAGTCTAATAAGAAACTGCGTTAACAATGTGCTGTTAGAGCATGGTTTAGAGGAACAAATGAATAAACTGGTTCGAATTTGTATTCCTATCTATGATTTAAATAAAAAGCTAAATAACAATACTGGTGTATTAAATAACGGTATTAATGATGTAGTTATTGATATTTCAAAAAGTGTTTTTTCTGATTATCTGAGAAATACTTTTCCTAAAGATATATTGGATATGCATTTTAATGGTGAAATTCATCTAGGTGATTTGGGGGATTGGGGTATATCCCCAGATACTATTTTTATTGATATTGAAAATATATTGGAAAAAAGCATCCACCTAAATGTACAGTTTCCTTATTTGCCGCATATCTCGAAATTAGATGATGTAGGTATTGTTTTACCTCTTTTAGTTTCTATTTTTCAAAAGGAAGTCTCAAAAGAAATAGTGCTTGAAAACGTTTTAAAATTGTTCGATGGTTTTTCTTCAATCAATGATATTCCTTTAACTTTTGCAAATTCTTTGCTAAAATCTTCTTTTTCTATTCATTCTCTTAATTCTCCATTTGTCACAATTGTTTTACCTGTAAAAAATAATGATGATATTTTGTTAAATGTTTTGAGCGGATACCTAATGTATCTTGAGAAGGTTTCCGTCTTAAAATTTGGAATACTTATTTCATTTTCGGATTATCTTCCTAATAATATTGTAGAGATGATAGCTAAAATTACAAGACTGGGTGGAAAGATTTCCTTATCACAATCATCTGTACGAAGCAGTAAAGGAGTTCTTAAGATACACAATGGCAATAATTTACCTGTAATATCCTTACATTCTCTTTCGCTAAACCTTCCTCATTTAGCCTATCAGTCAAATAAAGATGAGACTTATTTTAGGACGAAATTGGCGTTATTATTAAAGCCTTCATTAAATGCCATGGTGTCAAAAAAAGACATGATCTTTGATAACATTAGGAAAGGTTTGCTGCCTGCCATATCTAATTTCCTTATGTTTCCACAATCAGGCTCTACTGACATACTCATCAATTTGACTGGTTTAAACGAATCTATTTTCAATATATTGGGATATTCAGATAACCGTGGGGAAGGCATTGAAATAGTTAGGAAAGTTATCAATACTGCTAATGATGTAGTTTCCCATTTTGATAAAAAAAATTATGATCATTTTGGAATTTCAATAATCAATGATAATAGTTCTAATCGCTTTCTTCAGCTAGATTCTGAGAAATTTGGTAGGATATCTCATACTTTTGGTTCGTATTCTCAGGGTCTAATAGTTACCAAAAACGACCTTGATAAGGAAAACTCTGTATCTCGAAACTTACTTTTTTTAGAAGGCTTGTTAACTGGTGGCTTTTCTGTCAAATTGGATACTACTGCATTGTCTTTGATTGATACAGTTGATTTGTTGTCCAAATCTATCGGTTTTATTTCTTATTTTGATATAGTTGATAGACAGGCTGTCTGTAGTTTTTGCAGTTCCAGGGTGCTAAACAATAATATATGCTCTGTATGCAAACATAACAATCTACTAAATTTAGCCTAAATATTGCTATAGGAATTTTTATTAAACGATATGGTTAAAAATTTTTATTAAACGATATGATTATTGTATTGTTATCTGTATGGCAGAAATTGATCTTCACAATTCAAAAAATGAATCTGTTTTACGTATTAAAAAAAGAAATGGCGCAATAGTGAATTTTGAGCAGTCAAAAATATCAAATGCAATATATAAAGCACTGGTTGCCACTGGCAAAGCTGATCATAATCTATCTAACGCACTTGCAACAAAACTATTTAATAAAATTATTAAAAGCGGATATGTAGGATCTGCCAATAAAGATCATGCCTTAAGCGTTGAAGATGTCCAGGACATGGTCGAATCGATTTTAATAGAGGAAGGTTTGGCCGAAACTGCTAAAGCCTACATATTATACCGACATGAAAGGCGAAAGATAAGAGAAATGAAGATGAAGGTATTAAATAAAAGAGATCTTGATGAGGTAGACAAATCGTTAGACATCAATTCTCTCAGAGTCTTATCTTCGCGTTATCTGCTTCGAGACAATAACAATGAAATTATCGAAGGACCAAAACAACTTTTTGAACGTGTTGCAATCCTGGTTTCCATACCGGATATAATTCATGATGTTTCTATTTTTGATTTAAATGGTAGTTATAAACAACCTTTAACAGAGGCAGAAAAATATTACGAAAAACTGGATGATTTTGAATATAAACTTAAAATTGGAAATTATTATTTAAACAAATTCCATTTTGAATCTCTAATCAGAACTTATGTTAATGAAGCAAAAATAGGCAGAATGAAAATAAGCTTTAAAGAATTATTGCGAATGATTGCTGAAGGAAAATTGGCTAGTTATGGCAATAAAATTTTTGAATATTATAATTTGATGGTTTTAGGAGAATTCCTTCCAAATACTCCTACTCTTATGAACTCGGGGGCTAGATTAGGACAATTATCTGCTTGTTTTGTTCTTGATATGCCTGATGATATGTACTCTATAATGAAATCCTCTACTGATGCTGCAATGATTTTTAAGTCGGGGGGTGGCGTTGGAATCAATTATTCTACTTTAAGACCTGAAGGTGATATTGTGGCTTCGACTAGTGGTGTTGCATCAGGACCTGCGTCCTTTATGCAAATTATTGATACAGTAACTGATGTGGTTAAACAGGGTGGAAAAAGACGTGGCGCAAATATGGGCATTTTGGAATCTTGGCATCCTGATATTGAGAAATTTATTATAATGAAAACCAAACCCGGTTTATATGAGAACTTTAACGTTAGTGTTGGAGTTTGGTCTGATTTTTGGAAATCATTAGTAAATAAAGGAGATCATAAATATTCTCTAAGAAATCCTAGAACTAATGCACATATGAAAAGTATTGATTCTCATCAATTAATGGAGTTGATTGCATTAAGTGCATGGAAGAGTGCGGAACCCGGCGTTATATTCTTTGATAATATAAATAAATACAACCCATTAACTAAAGCCAAAGGTGGTCCTCTTAAGGCAACAAATCCCTGTGGAGAACAATCATTATATCCGTATGAGTCTTGCAATTTGGGATCTATTAACCTTTCAAAATTTGTAAAAAGAAAGGCAGATGGGATGTATGAATTTGACTGGCAGAAATATGAGCAGTCTATCAGAGTCGCGACTAAATTTTTGGACAATGTTATAGATGTCAATAAATATCCTGTTGATGAAATTGATGTAAATACAAAATTAACAAGGCGTATCGGATTAGGTATTATGGGTATTGCTGATTTGCTTTTCCTACTACAGATTCCATATAACTCTAAAGAGGGTTATGATTTTATGAGTAAACTCGCAGAAACATTATCGTATTTTAGTATGGATGAAAGTGTGGTTATTTCCAAATCTAGAGGCTCTTTTCCATTATTTGACGAAACGGATTACAAAACTGGATCTATTCCTATATCTGGATACTATGAAATCCCTAAAGATCTGCATTGTTTTGACTGGGATTCTTTAATAGAAAAAATCAAAAATCATGGTATTAGAAATTCTTGGACTACTACTATTGCACCTACAGGTACATTATCAATGATTGCAGACGTGTCAAATGGTGTAGAACCAGTTTTTGCTTTAGTATTTGAAAAACGTGTTACAGTGGGCAGATTCTTTTACACTAGTAAAATTTTTGAAAATGTGTTAAAGGAACATGGGCTTTACAATGATGAAATTTTATTAAAAATTGCTAATAACTATGGTTCTGTACGTGGACTTGACGAAATCCCTGATTGGATACAAAATATTTTTGTTACTGCTATTGATGTTCACTGGACTGAGCATTTGATGGCTCAAGCAGTATGGCAAAAATGGATTGGTAATGCAATTGCAAAAACAATAAACATGCCTGGTGATGCTACAGTTGAAGATGTAAAGTGTGCATATTTACTTGCTCATGAATTTGGCCTAAAAGGGGTTACTATATATAGAGATGGTTCAAGAAATGAGCAAGTGTTACATATTACTGGTAGTGAGCGTGAGAAAAAATTTTTGGTCAAACCTAGTAAATTCTTATGCAATTATACTTTTAATAACGTTCATGAGCCTTATGTACTTGAACAAGTCACTCCCATTTTCAAAAACTATTTAGACAATAGTGATAGTCCTAATCTCAATAAAAAATCGGAGCCATCTAATTTTGAAATCAACCCTCGAAACACTCCATCTAGCCTTTATGTTAATTTTGAACAGGAAAACAACAAAGTATTATGTCCAACATGTAAAAATATTCTGATAATTACAGAGGGGTGTAACATGTGTATTGAATGTGGGTTTAGTAGTTGTGCTTCGGGATAATTCTTTGACCAAATTCAAAAAAGCATAAATTTTAGAGTTTTTTTATTGTCTAGATATATGTCTGATAATAAATTTTTTAAGAGGAGTATTATTTCTATAAGGGATTTTACCATTGATGATTTTGCGTATCTATTTGACCTTACTGATAGAATACAAACTCTAACATCAAATGAACGAGGTGAGATTGCAAAAGGCCTGATACTTGGATACATTTTTTACGAATATAGCACAAGGACCAGATTGAGTTTTGAAGCTGCTATGGCATCTATCGGGGGCAGGTCATTAGGAATATCGGATATCGACTCTTCATCTATTATGAAAGGTGAAAGTTATGCTGACACCATTAGAACAATATCTTTGTATTCTGATGTTATTTTAATACGTCACCCATCTGATGGTTCCAGCAGATATGCGAGTGAAATTTCAGATAAACCCGTGATAAACGGTGGTAGCGGAAGTGAAGAGCATCCTACACAGGCCATGCTGGATGTTTATACTATATTTAAAGAAAAGAAAAGAATTGATGGTCTGTCTATTGGTATCATTGGGGATCTAAAATATGGCCGCACTGTGTATTCTTTAATATATGCATTATCCAATTATGATGTGAATATTCATCTGGTTTCTCCAACAATGCTGAAAATCAGAAATGAATCTATATACGATATTTCAAATAATATAAAGATGTTTCAACATACTGAACTAACCGATGATTTGCTAAAAAAATTAGATGTTATATATGTCACTAGAATTCAGAGAGAGCGATTTCCTGATCTACAGGAATACAAAAAAATTCAGGGATTATATACCATAGATGAGAATGTTCTAAAAAAGGCTAAATCTGATGTTGTGATTTTGCATCCACTACCTAGAGTTGATGAAATATCACCAACTATTGATAACACTAAAAATGCTGTATATTTTAAACAGGCTGCTTATGGTAAGGAATTGAGATCTGCTCTTTTATATGCATTACTTCATGAGAATCCTTTTTAATTCATATC
This sequence comes from Candidatus Nitrosocosmicus sp., assembly GCA_046715515.1. GTDB lineage: Archaea > Thermoproteota > Nitrososphaeria > Nitrososphaerales > Nitrososphaeraceae > Nitrosocosmicus. Next base: position 9,567 of record JBKJYK010000177.1, on the reverse strand, counting down.
CCTTGTTGTGATAATTATTATAGTAAATATAATTTATTTTTAAATTTATTGTTGATAAAATATTTTACTAAAATCAATTAAATTGGGTTGTGTGTTACCATTATTAATATATTTGAAATTGCATAAATTATGATAAACTTAACTTTTTTATATTGTATTGTATGTATTTTTTAAAAATATACTATCATTCATCTTATTCAGACGTGTTTTATTTACGTTGATCTTATTAAAAAGGGGGAAAAGCCTTTATAATTTCCACTATGAAATGATGTTCATCTTCTATCGCAACTTTGAATCAATTGTAGAACTTACATATAGTGCTGTTTGTGATAGCATTTTAAAATCAAAATATGGTTTTCTCTTTTAGTTTATCCAAGTGTACATGGGGATTTCAAAAATATAAAGAAAATTGGTAGGTTACTTGCCCTAACTATTTTCAATATCAAACACATTATTTTAATATTGATTTTAAAAGCTATGACACTTTGGTAACTGGCTTGTGGAGTTAATCTATACCGTTTGATTGTATGAGATTGCATTTTAAATTTTAAATCCAAGTAATTGGTGATAAGGTTTCCTCATTTTGACTATGCGTAAATTTTCTAATAGTTTCTAATCTCTAAATTGTATGGTGTATAACATCATATTTTACAAAACTGGATCTTTTTCTATTCTTATAGATTTATCTTGTTAATGTATTCTTTATATTGTTATAAATCTCTATAAAAAATTATAACGAGTATGGTTGATAAGGAGCCTTTTCAAAATGGTGTAATTTTGATTTCAACATTCTGTGATGAGAAATCACTAATTGATCTATCTAATAGCCTAATAATGGAAAAAAGGGTTTGCGCATGTGTAAATTATACGGCGATAAAATCCATTTATATGTGGAACTCTAAACTGCATCATGAAACGGAGTTTCTGGCATTTTTTAAAACTACCTCTGACCTTGCCGAAAAATTAAAAACTGAAATAGAGGATAATCATCCTTATGATGTTCCTGAAGCAGTGATCATTAAAATGAGTGATGTCTCGTCAGAATATTTTGATTGGATGTACAAAAATACACATGATGTAACTAAAATTAGTTAATTTGATAGCGCAGTAAAGCAATGATTCCTCCAAGTGATGAGACTCTCATTCCAATGTCTGTTGATGAATCTGTTGCAAAAGTTTTTACATTTTTTTTGCTTTCAATTTCATTTAGCATTTTTATAAATTCATCTTCTTTCATCTCAAAAAAAACTTTATCAGAATATACTAGCTTATCTATGGCGTTTAACGAATTTGCATATCTTATTTCGTTTATCCCTATTGCAAACTTCTTTTCTCCTTTATTTATCTGATACATTATGTTGTCCAATATTGTTGAGACCGTGGCGATTTTACTATTTGCAAGAATCTCCTTCATTGCATCTGATCTAAGAAATACAAAAAAACCGTCTTCGCCAGAGGTTTCTATGCCCTCAGTCAATACAAGATCTTTGTTTTCGTATGATTCTTTTTTTTCTTTTAAGAAATTGAGGAATTTTCTTTTTGTCTCTCCAGGGCCAAAAATTATTATTTTTATTCCAGTTTCTTCTTTATAAACGTCTAAAGAATTTTTGATATTTTCAAAATAACTTTTGATGTGGGTTTCGTTCTTTTGGTTTGCCGTATATCTTTTTCCGCTTTTTCCAGAGTATATGTTTGGAATAACCTTTAAACTTGTTCCAATTAGTTTTGCTATGGATGTTTCCTCTGAATCCATCGAAATTAAGATATATTTAAATTCTGACGTCGCACCTGTTATCAAATTTAAATAATCTTCAGCCCATCTTGCTTTTTCTAAAATTATTGTATCATTGATCTTTACTCCAATAGAATGGTATAAGCCCTTTGGAATAATTTCATTATTTGATGTAATTATTATGCCCGATATTTTTAACCTCTCTATTGTATTGTCAAAACTTATTTTTTCAATTCTTAAATTTACCTTAACTTTGATTCTTTCTCCTTTGTCTGGTCTGGCAAATTCTTTTTCTTGTTTTATAACTCTAGTAGTATCCGCGATTATGTTGTCTCCTATTTCCATTACTCTTCTTAAATTAAAAAGATCGTCTGGTTCCTCGGGTGTAATTGCTATTTTGTTCTCCGAATCTTTTAACCTATTTGTCTTCATATTTGTTGTAAATTAAAATTCCTTTTAGAATTTTATTATTTATTTCACAGGTTTTTGTTGCCTTTAAATATTTTTAACTCGCTGTTTTATAAATTCCATAATGCTTTCCAAAAAAGATTGGCCTACATAAACCGTTTAATCTGGTTTGGCATAAATACAGTATGATGTGGTTAGCTGTTACTTGGATTTCGCAATTTTTTCGTTATCATAATTAATCTTCTTTAACATGGCCGCAACTATTATGCTATTTTGTATTTCTGTAGTTTATGCCGAATAAGTTAACTGTATACTATAGTCTATTGTAGAGTTGATACAATTTTAATTTAGATAAATATAGTATACAGTGGTTTTTATTGTTGTTTTCTTATTATTTATGGATTTATGATGCCGTATTTGTTAATATGCGAGGACAAACTCCTTACTCAAGATCTACTTCATCTATCAGTAGGGCATTTCAATTCATCGTCTGTCCGACCATTTGTATGCTTCTTTACTAATAAACTTTATCCATTATATATTTTCAAACCTTTTTCCATCTTCCCATAAATATTTAAAATAGTCTTTTGCAAAACTTGCTAATCCTATGTGTTCTGCCCATATTGCAATTATGTCATAGTTGTTATTTTCATTGTTATCGTTTTTGCCCTCACCAAGTAAAATTAACACCTGCTTTGAATCACCTATTACCCCTCCACCAAACATGCTGTTTTTTAATCTAATTTCGGCAATCCTTGACATTGCTTTTACTATTTCTGCACTAGTCTCTTCAGATACTAAAATAATTATTCTCACACCTTTTTCAAAGAGTTCTCGCAGATATGGTTGAATAGATTTAATGACCGTATCTGGAATTTTTGGAATTGCAATTAAAAGTTCTTCTTTGGTGGATTGAATAATTTCAGTAACTTTAGCTGCTATGTTATATAGTCCACTTACCACCCATATGTCTGGTTTTTCTTTCAATCCTGTTTTCTCGTATATGGGCATCAATTCATTTATTATGATGTTTCTGTTATTCCTGATACTGTTTTCCATTTCTACCATCATTGCCTCTACAGCGGTTGAGGGTGATTTAGGGAAGAAATTCTGAGGCCTTAAATTATCTGAATAGGTCCATCCTCTCACATATAAGCTGTTTAAGACATCATATATCTTTGAATAAGGCACACCTGATCTTTTACTAATTTCTGCAGCAGTAGTTGCCCCCGTAGATAATAACGCTGTATAAACCCTTATTTCATAATTTGTTAATCCAAGGCTTTCCATAGATTTTTTTGCCTTGTCGCTAATTTCCATTGTTTTATGTGAATAATTTAAACAAAGATATTAAATCTATCTTTCCTTTTTGTTTACTGACTATACACCGTAGTATTTGGCAGATCATGTTTATAAGGCTAAAATATTAAAGAAAATAGGCCTATATATGGATCTAATACATATTTCTAATTTAACTAGTAAAACTGTTGGTTCTAAACGTACAATACGCTATACTCAAAGTATTTGCCCAGATTGTAATATGATTCTGGATGCTGAGGTGTTTGAGAGAGAAGGTAAAGTCTTTATGACAAAGACTTGCCCTAGCCACGGTGAATGTGAAGAATTATACTTCGGTTCTTATGAGATGTATAAAAAGTTTAGCACTTATTGGATGGATGGAAAAGGAGCACAGGCTCCAAATGTGATGGTAGATAAATGTGCTTGTCCTACTAATTGTGGCTTATGCACTAATCACCTTTCTCACTCCGGTTTGGCAAACATAATTGTTACTAACCGATGTGATCTCACATGCTGGTACTGTTTCTTTTATGTAAAGAAAGGCTTGGAGGGAGCTTATTTGTATGAGCCTACTCATGAACAAGTTCGCGCAATGATGAAAACATTAAAAGCAGAAAGACCAATTGCTGGTAATTCCATTCAAATCACTGGTGGTGAACCTATGCTAAGAGATGATTTACCCGCACTGATTAAAATTATGAAAGAGGAAGGTGTTGATCATGTTCAGCTTAATACCAATGGCATAAAATTAGCTCTTTCTCCCGAAACCATGAGACAAACTAGGATGGCAGGAGTAAGCAACTTGTATTTATCATTTGATGGTGTTACTCCAAGAACTAATCCTAAAAATCACTGGGAGGTACCGTATACTTTAGAATCGGCAAGAAAATGTGGAATGACCGTTGTCTTTGTCCCGACAGTTATTAAATCTATCAATGATCATGAATTAGGGGGAATCATACGCTTTGCACAAAAGAATATGGATGTTGTCCATGCAGTGAACTTCCAACCTGTATCACTAACTGGTAGAATGAGCAAAAAAGAGAGAGAAAAGTACAGAATTACTATTCCTGACTGTATTGAAAGAATTGAAGAACAAACCAATGGTGAGATATCAAGCGATGGTTGGTTCCCTGTTCCTTCATGTATGCCTTTAACTAATGTTATAGAAGCATTTAGCAAAAAACCAAAATATGAATTATCTATCCATTTTGCATGTGGAGCTGGAACATATGTATTTGAAGACACCCAGACTAAAAAATTAACACCGCTTACTTCTTTTGTTGACATCAAAGGATTGTTAGAATACTTTGAAGAAAAAACTGAAGAAATAAAATCCGGATCGAACAGATATTGGACCATGTTGGAGGTAATAAGAAAATTAAACCAATTTGTAGATAGATCCAAACAGCCATATGGTTTAGATTTGGGTAGGATGTTTTCAAGTATTTTGCTTAAACAAAATTTCGATTCAGTTGGTTCATGGCACGTCAGATCATTATTCCTCGGAATGATGCATTTCCAAGATAAATATAACGAAGATTTGGAAAGACTACAAAGATGCGATATTCACTATCTGACTCCAGATTTACGTATTGTACCGTTTTGTGCTTTTAACGTAATTCCTGAATGGTACAGAGATAGAATCCAAAAGAAATATAGTATTCCTGTTGAAGATTGGGAAAAAGAACATGGACAAACTTTGGAAGCTGGTCTATACCGTGGTTTAATGAGAAAAGGAAAGCCTGAAGCTCAGATGGGCTGTGCTTTATCCGAAATGCACAAAGCAGCTGCAGAAGAATCTGAAGATCATCGGGGAGTTGAATTGCGAAATGGAATGGCTGGAGCATAGGTGAATTTACTTAAATAATTTTTTTTACTTGTTGTATTGTAAATAAAACTCCTGAATCAATTTTTCTATATTTTTTATTTTTGTCGATTCTGTTATCCTAAGAAAATCAATATCTGTTAATTAATAGTTTATCATACATATACATATAGAATTACTCAAAATAAAGAACTAAAAAGAAAAGATATTGTTTATGGATCATATCTTTATTACTTGATCTCTAGTAGAAATCTACTGCAACAACATTACATAGAGTTATTGATGAGGGGTCGATTTTCCATTCGTCTGGAATATGGATACAGAGGTGCAAAACCAGAAAATATATCCTTAAAAAAAATAAAAATGATTAGTGATTGTTTTGTATATAAAAATACAAAACTCATAAAAGATTGATTCAAAGTATATCTTGATATGAGTTGCTATAGAGTTGGCCATAAAGAAATCTTTCAAATCGATATTACTATTGAACGAACATGTTTATTGCACAATTTCCTTTTGTCTTTGATAAATATATGTGGTAAGCATCCAGTTTCTACAGAGGATAGTGGTGGTGTGAAACATTTGTATTTTTACGCCAGCAAATTCTTAAAGATAGATCATCATTACCATCTCCAATATATCTTTGAGAAAAGTATTATTCAGATAACTATGCGATGAATTAAGATTGAACTGAAGAATGCTTTGATGATTATTTTCGTGCAAAAAAAGAACATGTACAAATTAAAACATATCAATAATCGGCTTAATCTTTTAATTGACTATTATAATAAAGAATTGATATCCTGAGTTACATTGTCGTTTTGCCAATTATTGATTTTTATATAAGATTTTGTAGATAATTTTAAATAGTCCGAAAGTGTATATTACAAGATATATGCCATCATCATCAATAAATGCAATAACAAGAATGAGTGCAACTCTAAAAGATCTATTTATCTATATATATGATTTATCACCTTTAGATATGGATTTGTTACTTACTCTCATTAAATATAATGATAAACAAATGACTTTGGAGGACTTGTCAAAAGCTGTGAATAGGGACAAAAGTACTGTATTTAGATCCTTGCAAAAACTAACCGGCCTGGGGATATGTGTGAAGGAAAGCAGAACTCTAAAAGAAGGAGGTCATTTTCATGTATATTCTTCCATTTCTAGAGATATCTTTAAACTAGAAACTGAAAAGCGTGTTAAAGAGTTGGAACAAAGCTTGAGAAGAATATTAAAGAAATTTGAAGATGATTTGGATGTAATGTTAGATGACGTATACAAAAGAAAGTAATTTATCAAATATCAATAATGTCTATGATTGTAGATATAATAGATTTTCATGATTTTGATAATTTATTTGTAAAACTTGAACCAAAATACATAGACATATATATAAATTCATTTTCTTCCTTTTTATTCTTAACAACCAGTTCGTTTTATAATTCAATAAAATCTATAAGTGAAAAAAATCTTCCTCACATTCGCATTTTGGCAGTATGTAATGATAATCAATTTAACTCTATTCTTGATTTTTTTTCATCGATAAAAAATATTTATATTAAAAAAATTTTATCTGTTTCAGAACAACAAGAAAATTTAATAACGATCACCATTAACAAAAAAATAATATATTTTTTTAAAATAAATTATGATGAATTAAAAAAAAAATATAATTGTAATTTATATGATATTATATTTAATGAATTGATCTCCTTTTTCTCTTTTACATATGATCTGATGTGGAATATGATGGAAAAAAATGAAACATTGGAGAAACATAATGTATTCCAACAAGATTTTGTAGATATTGCGTCTCATCAATTACGAAACCCTATTTTACCCATAGTAGGGTTTTCTAAAACTTTGAAGACAAAAATAACAGATTCCACTTTGTTAGAATATATTGATATTATTATTAGAAATGGGGAAAAACTAAGGAATATTGTAAATGACATATTAGATGTTTCTAGAATCGAATCAAATTCATTAAGATTAAAAAAAGAATTACTTGACATCAATGAAGTTCTATCTGATATTATTACTGAATATCAAGATATCTCCATTATAGAAACGTCTGATATTAAATTTATTTTTATTGACAAACCTGGTTTATTTATCGAGGCTGATAAATCTTTAATTTTACATGCGTTTGATAACCTGCTAAATAATTCATACTTTTTTACAAAAGAAAACAAAGGACAGGAAATAATGGTAAGCTTGTCTCAAAATAATTCTTCTGTTATTATAACTATTGAAGATGAAGGACCCGGGATACAAATAAAGGATCATAGACGCTTCTTTACAAAATTTTTTACAAAAACAAGTGGAGGTACTGGTTTAGGTTTATTTATTTCTAAAAAACTATTTGAGCTTCATGGTGGAAGTATTGATGTAGAAAATAGATCCCCTGATTTGGGCTTGAAATTTACCATACAAATCCCAATATCACATCAAGAACCATTTTTTCAAGCAGGGGAAATTAAACACGACAATAACAAAATATTATTTATAGATGATTTTTCTGAAAACTTGCACCTGATTCAAAATAAAATTCAAGACCTGGGATATGAAGTGGATTATCATGATGATCCTTTGAATGCCTTAGAATATTTTATTCCCGGTAAATATTCTTTAGTTTTTTTAGGTGTTGAGATTGGAGGTCTTGATGGATTTTATCTGTATGAGGAATTGAAAAAGCGAGATGATGATATTAAAGGCTATTTTATGACATCTAATAAAATTAATAAGGATGCAATAGATGAGTTCTTTAATAAAGACATTTTGAATGATCGATTTCTTTACAAGCCTGTATTGTTAGATTCAATTGTAAAAATTATTAAAAAGGAATTATCAAATAGTCTTTAATAAATTTACTATAAAATTTATTATTTATTAAATTTATAATAGACTGGATGAATATTTTAATTATTGAAGACGATGCTGATATATGTCACTTATATTCTATCTGGCTTCAAGAACACAACTATCGTTATGTTATTGCTAAAAATGTTGAAGATGGTCTTTGCGAATATCGCAAGTCGGTACAAAACCATCGAAAAACACGCGATAATTTTGATTTAATTATTTTGGATTATGATTTGGCACCAAAAAAAGATTCATCTAATTGCACTAAAAATGGTTTGTATGTTGCAAAAGAAGTGTTAATTTTAAATAAAGATCAAAGAATAATATTTGCTTCTGCATGGCCTCAAAAAATTTTTAATGAATACATCGAAACATTGAAATGTTTCATAGAAATCCTTCAAAAACCTTTTGAAAAAGATCTTTTTATAAAAATGATCCACGATACATTTGTTTTTGATACATTGAAAAAGGTTGTCGAAGATATGCGGAAAAATAATACCAATCCAAATAAACCTAATGCTGGAAGTTATGCCAATCTTTTCGGACTTTTATGGAAATTGCAAAAAGATACTTTTGAAGATCATAACAATTAACTTTTTTAATAAGATTTAATTTAAAGAATGATTGAAATTTGATTATGTCTTCTATGAAGTATGTACAAATAGATTTACAGAACGATATTGCTATTTTAAAAATAAATAGACCGGAAGCACTTAATGCAATGAATTTGGATGTAATATATGAATTATCACGAGCAATAGATTTAGTCTCTGGAGATCAAGGAATTAAGGTTGTAATTATCACAGGTTCAGGTGAGCGTTCATTTTGTGCGGGTGCTGATATTTCATATATGGTAGATATTGATCCTGTTGCTGCCGAAAAATATGCTTCATCTGCACAATCTATGCTAAATAAGATTGAAAAAATGGAAAAACCAGTAATTGCTGCTATAAATGGTTTTGCGCTTGGTGGTGGATGTGAACTTGCTTTAGTTTGTGATCTAAGAATAGCTTCTGAGAATGCAAAAATAGGCCAACCTGAAGTTACAATTGGGATTCCTCCAGGCTGGGGAGGAACCCAAAGATTATCGAGAATAATAGGTCCTTCAAAAGCTAAAGAAATGATTTTTACAGGTAAAATGATTTCTGCTCATGAAGCTGCCAGTATAGGCCTTGTCAACCAGATAGTCATACTAACAGACGAAGATACGTCCAAGATAGATCCTTCTATAGATCAAAATAACGATAAGGAGAAAAATATCGCACTTTCAAAGATCCTTAATAGGAAACTTTTAGGGCAATCTATATCCTTAGCTAAAGAAATCGCTAAAAATAGCTTTAATGCAATAAAAATTAGTAAAATGTTAATCAATAAAGGTGTCGATACAGATATAGATACAGGATTGAGATTGGAAATTTACGGT
>JBKJYK010000176.1:0-3519 GCA_046715515.1 Candidatus Nitrosocosmicus sp. | reverse complement strand
AGGAAATAGGGGACATGGTTAAGCCAAAATCAAACCTAAATGATGGTGATATTACCACTAATGATGTTGATCTGGAAAACATGGAGTAATAGGTAGATGGATTAACCTTGATGATTTAGTGAAATGTTGAAAGCAATTTTGAAGTTGCATGGTGGGATTGTCTTTGAAATGTTAACAGGCCAACATCAAACCTGAAAAACAAAAAACTTTGGAAACCAACAAGAACCATAAAGTCATTTGTCTTATAGATTTGACCGAAACCATTGCAAATACCCTAAGGTTTCCACCGAACCCGAAACGATATAGTTCCCATAGGGGGCCCAAACCGAATTTGGGAACTAACATGATATCATAAAATGCTGGCAAATAACAAATTCTTTGCATGAGATTAAATCTGATGCTTCATAGTTTCATGGTCTTACCAATATTGCCAAAAAAATGAAGATGAAAGGATCTATTTCATTGCAAGTGCCAAAACTCCAGAGCATTGCTTGGTTAGGGTATAGACAAATGCCAATCAGCCATGTATTCTATGCTTTTGACTTGGCCCCCTCAATTATTCCGATTAATCCATTTCCGGGATAAAGGGTTTGGACAAAATTCCATCCTGATTTTTGCAACAATCCCGAATACTCCTCAACTGTCCTCTCCCTTCCAGATCCCCAGCACAACATATGCATATCAAAAATTTTTGAGAAATGTGGGGTTTTAGGGTCTGGCACTAAATGCTCTACAATGAAAACCCTTCCACTACCTGAAGATCCATTGTAAATGTTGGAAAGTATCTTTATGCATTCCTCGTCATTCCAATCATGGAGTATCAATTTCATTATGTGTGCATCTGCAGAAGGAACCGCTCTGAACATGTCCCCGTCTATATATTGACAGCGGTCACCAACACCCATCTTACTTGCCCATAACATTTCTTTGTTTCTGATTACAGACCCTATTTCCAACACACTTCCCTTCATATGGTGATATTTTGATAGTAGGTGGGAGAGCATGTGTCCATGGCCCCCGCCAATATCGCATAGATGTTTTATATTTGAAAAATCGTATTTATCAAATGCCTCTAATACCAATTGGGTGTATATGCGAGAATAGCTGCTCATGGCCTGATTAAACACTTCCGCGTACTCTGGATTTCTTTCCGCGTACTCAAAGGCACCGTGACTGTATTCGCGAACAAAAGCATTTTGCCGACCATCTTTGATCATTTTAGACAAATGCTTCCAAATTTGATAATGCTCCGGTCCTTCTTCTAGCAATATTATGCCCCTCAATGTGTGTGGATGATCCTTTCTCATTAAATCCCCTTGCAGGGTAATTGAAAACCTGCCACCTGATTCTTCTTTTAGGAAATCCAATGACGCAAGGGCCCTAAGGAGTCTATAGGCCAATGCGTCATCAAGGCCAATCTCCTTGGCAATCTGTGCTGCCTCTTTTGAATCTGATGATACGCTATCGAATATCCCTAATCTCACACCGGCATAAAGTGTTTGGCTTTTCCACCTGCCAAAAATAACATCCAAAGTCTTTTCATATGATGACATATTATAAAATGACAAACAATATTTTCTCTTAAAAATTGTTATTTCTATGCCTTCATGCTCCTCAACAGGCTGGCATGCTCAATTTTATGACATGATGGTGAATATTGTTTATTTTGTTGGCAAAACAATGCCATATTTGTTTCACATGTGTCCTAACCCGAAGTAAATCATATGCTTTAGATTGATTTTTGACCAAATTGGTTAAAAAAGGATTACTCAAAAGTGATTTTACCGTCCTATTTTGAATTACCCTGATATGATTGGTTACAACTATTCACCAATAGATCAGGTTATCTTTCACCATATGAAAATTTGCGCACACCTTTTGAGACGGCAAGTGCCAAAAGACAACAGATCCATCTTAAACACATGTATCAAAATTCCTTAACTAAGGCGAAATATGGCAAAAGTGCTGTCGGCTTTTGGCTATGGTCAATACGGTTCCATTTTATCTTATCAAACCTTATACAAAAGGCGCCAAAAAAAGATACATATCTCATATTCAAATGACAATAATCCTTGAAAATTGCTCCCTTTATGGATTTATCCAATTAATATAAATGTTAATATAGTTTTATTACGTATAGTTAGTATCGATGATAAATAAGGTAACTCTAAACGAACAAGAAGAAACTTTTAGCAAAGCCTACGCTTCTGAATTGCGTAAGATGAAACAACAAATCAATGACAACAATAGAGGTTTTTACGAATTGGATAACGAAAGAAGGCAGATTTTTCAGCAGGCAATAAGGACTCCTGGCCGTAGAGGCGAAATAATAAAAAAAGACGAAATAGAAAAAGAAATCCAAAGGCGCTATCAAGAAGTGAATATGGTGTCCAATTACTAATCCAATGATTATACAAAGGTAATATTAACCAAATATACATCTTGACAATTAAAAATTCTTAATTTACTGTTGATAAAGATAATTTGTGACTGCCCAAATGGGCAGGTGGATACTCTCTCTCTCTCCCTCTCTCATGTGCAGTTGGTTTAATGGATAAAAGATCATGTTGTTATGTACACAAAGAATGGGATTACCGTAAATCCAAATTCAATCAAATCAAATCCATTGTTCCCTTGTGACTAAATAGCGATTATTTCATAGGTATGATTTCATATTTACTTTCAATCCTATCAAAAACACCTACAACAAATCTTTTGTTATCCCGTTATGCTACAAAAAGGGACTGGTGATTGTTTTGGTGTTCTCCTTGATTTTCGGGTTAACTGTTTTATTTTTTTGCCTGACTTGGTAGGACCATTTTTGGGGAAGGATGGGCCGGCACTAGGTATTGCAGTGCATCAATATTTATGCCTATAGGATGCGATCAGTTATATTGGTCACACATATGCAACTCCATGATAGGATACAATACCAAAATAAAGTCTTAATTATTATCCTTTCTTATGGTCTAATATGCCAATAATTAATATACAAATGTATAGCGGAAGAACCCAAAGAGAAAAAGACCAACTGGCAGAAGCAATAACAGAAAACGTGGTAAAAATCTTGGGTGTAAAAAGAGAAGAAATTATCGTAGTTTTCACGGAAGCAACACACGGGAATTGGTATGCCTCGGGTGTTCGCCTCTAAAAAGAGGCATAAGGACTTTGAAAAACTGAAAGACTGGAAACCTGCAAAACCCTTGACTTGACTTGCCTTGGGTTCATAGACAACACTTAAACTTGAATTTGCCAAAAAAGCTATCGGTTCGGCAGTGAGCAGCAAAGAGTTGCTAATTATCAATAATAGCCTAGAATTTCCTTCGGTATTGATTGTTGGGTATTTGCCAATGTTAGTTATCTATCATGGGTGCCATAATGCTGACATCATTATATAGTATGTTTCCCTATTTGGTACCATGAGTAATAAAAATCGAAATTTAATGATAGAACAGGATGTAAATACACCATTAAGTGTCATTGCCAATTCATCTCGATTTAATATTACTGCATCTAGGT
>JBKJYK010000175.1:0-5172 GCA_046715515.1 Candidatus Nitrosocosmicus sp. | reverse complement strand
AAATCTTCATCGTTATACTATAAGTATTAAAATTTTAAAACAATTATTGTATCAATAAGTCTTATTTATCATAACCTTTATTCAATATATCAACTATTGTATTACCGAATATTGACTTTTTAAGATTTACTAATATTATATAATATTAGATTATCAAATGATTAAATAATTGAGTGAATAGCATTAATAAATAAAAAATAGTTTACAATATTTTAAGGACTGGAATCATTATCCTCAAAACAATAGATCATATAATACCACATTTATTTATAAAGGAATTATTATCGCTTTTTAACAGATCAGATTTACAATATTGAACAAATTGGTCATATTTATTTTTTCTTAATGTGGCAATATTGTTTTCTACGTCATCGTGTTCATATTTATGATGCTTATTCAAATAAGCAATTGTTATATCATAATCATGGATAATACCAAGAGTATCCTGGATGTTTTCTAGTGTCGCAATTATACCAGAAATACCATGAATATCATTATCCTTATTCTCTCTAATTCGCCCATCATTGTCAATATTTTCGTTTCTTTTATCATTGTCAATTAATAAAAGCTCAAACAAATATCGCAATTTCTTAGAATCCTTTCTTATCTCATGTAATTCTTCTATCCGTTCACAATCACTAATTACAATAGACAAGTTTTTCTCAATTCTAGATACAAAGTTATTGACAATTTTATTATATTTCTTAGTTAACTTCTTCTGCATTTTGTCATATTTATAGAGATTGCTGTCTTTTACAGGATACAGAATATTCAGGTTTTTTAAATTATTGGCAACAGATAACGCTTTACCAAGTTTTTTATCTTTTTTCCGTACAAGTAATTTTTTTAATGGTTCAAGTTGTTGTTCAGGTATTTGTCCCTCATTGGATAACTTTTCCAATATTATATCAAAATCTCTTATTTCGCTATTTAATTTAAAAAGGGATTTACTAATCCCCGCATATTTTTTTATTTTCTTTTTTTGTAATTGTTTTGGGCTTGATTTGTACGAAGCTTCCAATCTCCTAATTGCTGTTCGTATGTCATGTATATTCCCTACATTAGGATCTTTAGCATATTCTTTAACCCTCTTGCCTACCCTTTGCACATTATGGATATAATTATCAAAAAAAGTATTCAAATTGATAGGATATGAGACCTCAAAAGTTAAATTGGACATAATAAATAAATCACTTCTGAATATTTTAGTATTTATACTAATGATAAATTAAAAGAAAAGGATTAGATTATACCTTCAAAAAAGATTTAGGTTTTGTATTAGAGCCAATTGATATAGTATAGTATAGTATAGTATAGTATAACTCCAAACTGAGTTGCACGTTCTTTTGTATGGCCTTATCTCCCAATTTATTACTAATAGTTCTCTTTAGTTATTTCCCTGTTAAATGGTTTTAAGTTGCTTTATGTTTTAAAAATCTTCATAAAGTTTAATCGTCATTTTTTGGGTAATATTCTTTATCTCCTTAGTCAATTTTGTATTCATGTTTATATAAAATCGATTTTCTTAAAATTTCATTTGCCGTAATTTTTGATATACTGCACCACGATGAGATGCAATCTCTTATTTCATTTTCATATTCCCTATTTTTAAAAAAAGAGAGGTTTTCTTTTAAAGTATTGGGTGGATCAAGTGAAGAAAAAGTGCGCGTAATCATCATCTTGTGAATCTGATCTCTTTTATCAGGGGGATAATTCAATAAGCATTTATTTAATTCACCCAGCATTGGGCCTAATTTTCCAATCTCTTTATAATAAATCTCATCTTCCAATTCGATATTAATTTTGTTTTTTTTATTAATAGTGGGATAAGGATAAAGCACACTATTGTTATTTGGTTCCTTAACATCCATCTGAAAACCACCAACAGTATCCACGGGATTTATTTTGTCCTCAGATGAGGGCAAAATAAGATCAGATATTAAATTGTTTAACTCATCATATATTTTACCACGATTCATATGTACTATGATGTTATGTCGACGAGCATTCCATTTTCTTGTGGTCTTCTTATTACAAATTGAGCATTCATAAGGCCCTGTTCTCAAAATATATACAATAATATATAATACAATTTTTTTATAAGCCACCTAAAAAAATGATTTTTATAAAATATGAGGTGTAATATTATAAAAATCATAAGTTATATTTGATCCTTTATAAAATAAGTATACATTACACTTCATATTTAAAAACTATTATAAAGGCATATAAAATGAAAAACTACATCAGCATAATTATAATGAGTTACTCAGAGTAACTCATCTAGATTAATTGTATAAGATACATTTACACATCAATCAACCATTAAACTAATGGAGCAAAGATACAGATAACATCAAGATAATTTATCAGCAATAATAGGCCGAATCTTCAGTAGAAGGCTAATATGCGGTATTATAGCTCAACTCTTATTCTTCTCTATCAAATTCTGAGATTCTGTCTCTATCCATCCATTAATTGCCTCTACTAAGGCCTCAGAGATATTTCCTTTCTTCATTCCTTTCTTCTCAAAAACAGATTTACGAAACTTTTTTTCTAAATCGTCAGGTAATACGATATTCATCTTACCCACATTAAATATATGTTGATAACTCTATATAAGGATATATGTGTTAATATATCTTTTCCATCTTTGAGCAATATTGCCAAGAATATAATGTCCACTCTAACACTGACCTCAGATGATTTACTGTTTATGATTTGTTCAAAGGCATACCATAAATTTCTGAATATGTCAACCTCCTCCTCCCCCCTTTCTCCATTTCTCCTAAATCTGAAAACATCTGGCAAATGGCATTTAAGCAAGTTATTTGTTCAAACAAAATAACAAGGGATATAACAAAAATTAAATTATAGTATATGCCGAAGATAAAAACTATTTTCAGCAACAATCTGTTATATGAGTTACTCAGAGTGACTCGAAGGTAGTTACTCCAGGTTACTTTACGTTATCAGACCAATTTTCAATGCTTTATAGTTTGGTCCATCATATATTATATTGATAACTATAGTCTTTTATGCATAAGAAAAACTATTTTGGGTCATGAAGCAGAATTATCAGGTAAAGAAGGTTATATAGACATCTTCCGATCCGCAATACAGGCTAAGATATGCATTCCCTTTTAATTTAAGGTATTTACCAGACCATGACAAATGGCGACACCAAGATAAGTTGCAAACAACTCGTTATTCTTCTTCTGATCATACTTTTTGCAATTTATTTAGATAACGGCATATTTTTGGCGAATTGATAAGGTTATTGGTCAAATTGACAAAAATTATTTTCTCTCCAACAAGATACAATGTATTATATGCCTTATGGCTTAATAACCAATATCTAATATGATGGCTTATTTAAAAAATATATTAACCAGAATTTTACATTTTGAATCCTCTGCTTAACATTATCAATTCAGGGCCAGTTGTTATGCTACCAACAACTAATGATTTTGAATTACAAATTATCCCTGAAGAAAGATAGGGAATGCCTCCATTGATTGTCAAGGGTTCAACATCAACTTTTAAAATGGAAGAAACAATTTCGATTTCTTTTTCCGAAGCCTTTGGATGAATTCCCGCACCATAATTATTGGAAACCAACATAGACCCTGTTTGATTAAAATCTGCTATTGCCATAGTATGAACATTAATTCCAAGGATATCTTCTATTTGTTTATCAAATTCACCTTTAAACAGCGGTGAAACTATAGCACCGTGATCATTTGCGGATATTAAATTCCCTATTGCAGTAAGTTTTGAATCCAGGCGTGCAACATTAAGCCCAGTCACTTGTTTAAGATATGTAATTTCATCATCTGAAGCTATTGAAGGCAAAATCATGCCGTTATTATTTAAAACTACCATGGGTCCAATTAGTCGATTTCCGGCTATTGAAACAAAAATTGGTTCGACTTCTAAATAGTCAACCAGTTTTTTACTTTTAGTTTCGGCATATCCATATGGAAGTAATACTATACCATCATTAGATTTGGCGAATATACCCACATTAGGACTCTTGTATAAATCATATCTGAAAATACCCAAATAATTTAAAGTATATTCAATTTATCATATGAACTTATTGGTTAAAAGATTGATATTTAGAATTTTATAAATGTAAAATAATACCATAATTAAATATTAATAGAGAGCCAACAAAATGGGAATGAAAAAAACCACGCATATAATTTTTATTTTGTTATTTTCCATATTAATTTCTTATAATTTATTTGTCATACAATTTTTCAATGGCAATTCATATTCACAATTCCCAAATTCAGAAATAGAACAAAGCAGAATGAACAATATCGAAGGTATCAAATGGTCATACTTTACGGATAAAAAAGAAAACCTTACTGCAATATATCCAAATGGGTGGAAAATAATTAAAGGTGAAAACAGTGATAACAATAATCAAAATGGCTCTATCACAATATTCCGATCTCCTAAGGAAAACTCGAATGACACTTTCCAAGATAATATTGTCATAAGCATAATAAAATCAAATGACAACATACCAAATAACAACAATTTTGAAATACAGACAATAATAAAAAAACTGGAAATGAGAAATAAAGATTTCAAACTAGAAAATTTTTCAGATATAAATATAGGCAATAAACAAACTGGAAAGAGTATAAAATATGGTTTTAACAGTACGGGAATAAATTTCAAAACTGAACAAATTTTTTCCAGCATAAATAACAAGATACACATATTCTCGTTATTAGCTGAACAAAAAGCATTTGAAAAATACTCTCAAATATTTAATTACATGTTAAAAAATATAATGTTAAAAAACAATTAGCAAGATTTGCTATTAATTATCTAATCCAGCAAAAATTTGCGTGTCGATGATATTTGAAAAACTAGAAGAAATGTCACTAGCTATTTCGGATGACAAAGGCAATAAAATTGAGGAATCTTGATATGGTTGCTCAGAATTCCCTATAGAATCATAATTATGTAAAGAAAATTGGTTTAGCACAGGAGATTCCTTTACCGTGTCTTTAGCTAAAACAATTTGAGAGAAAACATAACTATCAACAACAACCAGGATGGAAATCAAACAAACAGATACAAAGAATGTTAGTTTTTTCATATATTTGATAGAGGGTTTATATCAAATATAAGAAAACCTTCGAATATAAC
>JBKJYK010000174.1:0-2565 GCA_046715515.1 Candidatus Nitrosocosmicus sp. | reverse complement strand
GATACAAAACCATCACATGAAGAACTAAAGGACTGGCTTCATAGCGGACAAGTAGACACAATGCGTGCTGCTCCCGCCAAAAAATAGAAACAGTTAAAAATACAATTTTTTTAAAAATTTTTTTAGTTTAAAAATCAATATTAGATAAAATTAAAATACACATAGATATACTAGTAAGAAAACGGATAGGAATTTTGAAGAGAGGTAACCATATTGCGATTTTTGATACTTTTAAGACTCATCATGCCAAGTCAACTAGAGAAGCAAAAAGGCAAAGAGGAATAATAGCTCATATTGCAATAGAAAAAGACCCAAAAGGTAAAACCAGAACAGCGATAGCTCACATATTAGCAAAAAAATACGATATTGCATGGCAAAATATCTATTCGGCCATTTTTAAGGATCTTGATGAAGTACTTTTACCCGCTCAAGTGGTTAAAGAGGGTGGAAGGCTACCGATAAAAAGAGGCCCAAAAGCCCTACAAATGGAAGGAATTCCATATTATGAGCTTACCAATACTGGTCTGATTATTGCCTCGACTATAGAAGAAACAGGTGACATAAGAATGAGAATGAAGCTCTTAGAATCGTATATTTCAAACTCCAATTATAATAAAAAAGAAGATAGCGATATCAACACCAACACCAACACCAACACCAACAACACAACAATTAATGAAGGCATATTGTTACTGTCACGATATGCGCCATCTTTTATCTTAAAACTAATAAGTGAATATATCATGGCATACAACCATGGAGAAATAGATAAACTGGACAGGCTAGATGGTCAAAAATTAAAAAAAGTCATCTCAGATCAAATAACTATAGAGAGAGAACTGGTTGAAGCATGTATGATTTTATCAAACGATAAAAAGGAACTGCTAAGAAACTTTATAAAAATAATCAGTTGAACGATATAATAAAAAATTAGTTATTTTCTATATGGAACAGAGATAGATTTCAAATCATAAGCTATGTCGACATCTAAAAATACGGCTTTAGCTTCATCCAATAAATCAATTAAATTTCTATATCGAGTACTAAAATGAGTAAGACATAATTTATGTACGCATGATAATTTTGCCAAGTTAGCTGCTTCTAAAGCAGTAGAATGAAAGCTCTCTTTGGCTTTGCCTAATTCAGTGGATTTAAAAGTAGACTCAAAAATCAGTAGATCGCAATTTTTGAAAAACTCACATAATTCATTCGTGGGCCTTGTATCTCCCGATATACCAACTTTTCTTCCTGGACGTATTGGACCCACAACAGTATTAGAATATATTAATTTATTGTTAAATATAATGTTTTTGCCGTTTTGTAACATCTGATACAGGTTACCTTGGGGAATTCCTAACTCTTTAGCCTTTTCTATATTAAATTCACCCGGACGGTTATTTTCTATCAAACAATAAGCAAAAGAGCAAACATTAACGCCATGGTTTGATTTACAAAACACGATTTTGTAGTCTTTGTTGGTCACGAGAATTCCTTCCCTCTCATAAATTGTATGGATATTTACCTCAAAAGATAGATTGATGCCAAGAATTTTAAAATTTTCCATTAAAAAATCATAAAGTAATTTAGGGCCGTAAACATCTATTGGCAAATTTCGTCCCTGTAATGAAAGGGTCTGAAAAAACCCTAAAAGACCCAAAATGTGATCTGAATGCATATGTGTTATGAAAAGCATAATTTTTTTATTAAAACCAAATCGCCCACGAATGAAATTATACTGCATACCTTCCCCTGCATCAAAAATAAACAGTGTCCCATCCCTGCTAATAACGGTGGAAGAAAGAAACCTATTTTCTAAAGGCATCGCTGCTGATGTTCCAAGAAAAGTTACATCCAGATTGGCCATGGTACTATATTGTATTGGATATTTCAATTAAAACCATCATCTTTTAAATAATCACCAGATGACAGAAGACAAAGCATTTGTTATATCTGTGCTAAGATCAACTTTTGAGCATGACCTAGGAACACTGTTAGTAGAAACTATATCGGTTAATCCTGCGTTTTTCAATGTATTTATAGAATTTTCGTCAGATAATGCATGTACACACATAACGTAGATTTTACCACATCGGTTTTTTTTCAAAATATCCAATGATTTTAGGATAGTCCCTCCACTGGAAATCATGTCATCAATAATTACTATATCGCGGCCTTTAACATCAAATTCTAAATTTTCATCCATAACAACATTCCCAGAAACTCGATCTCTTATTTTCTTTAGTCCAAAGAAATCAGATTTTATTATTTTTGAAAATTCTTTTGCCCGTGAAATACCCCCCATATCAGGGGAGATAACAACAGTGTTGGCCAAATTAAATTGGGATTTAGCATAATTTGCGAGTGAATTTATAGAAGAAATATTTAAGATGTTTAATTTAAAATAAGAAAGTGCTTGAATACTATGAATATCCACCGTAATTAAATGACGAACATCAATACATTCTAACATTCTAGCAATTAACGAAATTGTTGGAAACTCCCCTTCTAAAAACCTCCTGTCTTGGCGGGCATATCCCATATAAGGCATTACAGTTATAACTTCTG
>JBKJYK010000173.1:0-2768 GCA_046715515.1 Candidatus Nitrosocosmicus sp. | reverse complement strand
GTATTATCATTATCATAGTTGTATTATCATTATCATAGTTGTATTATCATTATCATAGTTGTATTATCATTATCATAGTTGTATTAAAAGTAAAAATTACATAAATTACATTAAATTACTTTATTTAGGAACATATTATACCATCATAACTTAAAAAAGAGATATATTTAATAATACATTATTAAAAGTGTTTGAAAGGAGTAATTTTAGCGGGGGGATTTGGGAAAAGGCTTAAACCAATAACAGACAATTGTCCAAAACCGATGATTAAAATTTTGGATAAGCCTATTATAGAATGGCAAATACAGCTTTTAGCAAAAAACAATATAAGAGAGATAATAATATGTGTTGGATATCTAAAAGAACAAATCATAGATCACATTGCAAGCGGAAGTAGATTCAACGTAAAAGTTGCTTATACAGTAGAAGAGGAACCTTTAGGAACAGGGGGGGCCTTAAAAAACACATATAGTCTGTTAAAAGACGAAAAAGACGGTTTTTTTATGATAAATGGGGATATACTTACTAATATCGATTTTAAAAGTCTAGCAAATAAAAATAAATCCAATACATTAGCCGTAGTGCCTCTTAATAGCCCCTATGGGATAGTAGACTTTGATGAGCTTTTAAATGTAACAGGTTTTAAAGAAAAACCCAATATAGTCGGCAAATGGATAAATGCAGGCATTTACTTTTTTAATGAAGATGTATTCAGTTATCTTCCAGATAAAGGAAATATAGAAGCAACAGCTTTACCAGAAATGGCAAATCAACAAAAACTAAAAGCAATAACATTTGAAAATTCTTTTTGGAAATCAATTGACTCTCATAAAGATATTGAAGAATCCACAAAGGAATTAGCGAGAATGGATTCACCCAAATAAAATGAAGTTCCGGATTGGATTTAGTATTGGATCTCTATTAAATTTAAAAAATGTTATCGATTTTTCGGCAAATGCTGATAAACAGCCCCATATTGATTCGCTATGGGTGCCAGAATCATGGGGAAAGGAAGCGTTCTCAACTCTAGGAGCAATTTCGCAAATAACTAAAAAAGTAAAACTAGGAACATCCATAATTAATATCTATTCCCGTACACCAGCAACCATTGCAATGGGAGCAATTTCTATAGACAACTTATCTAATAATAGAATGATAATAGGTTTGGGTGCAAGTACGCATGCGATTGTGGAAAACTTCCATGGTATAAAATATGAGAATCCTATAATAAGGATGATAGAATACATCCAGTCTTTAAGATTGTTGCTTCACCCCGACGAAAAAACAAATTATGACGGCACAATAGTAAAAATTAAAAATTTTAAGGTTTTAGAAAGATCGGTAGCAGAAATTCCCATCCATATTGCGGCAGTAAATAAAAAAATGATTCAAGTTGGTTTGGACTATGCCGATGGATTATTATTTTACCTTCGTCCATTGAAAGAAATTGAAAACTTAATCCAAGTAATAAATGAGAGAAAAAAAATTCATACATCTTTAGTTTTAATAACCTCGGTATCCAATAACGAACCTCATAAAGCAAAAGAAAGGGCTGCAAAAACTCTTGCTTTTTATATATCCGTTGGGAAAGTATATTACAATTTCCTGTTAAATACAGAATACAAAATAGAAGTAGAAAAAATATTTAGAGAGTATCACACCCATGGTTTGGAGAAATCAATTGAACAAATTCCAACAAATATGTTAGATGACTTTGCAATCTATGGCTCGGTAAATGACTGTCAAAATCAAATTAAAAGATT
Source organism: Candidatus Nitrosocosmicus sp. (assembly GCA_046715515.1). Lineage (GTDB taxonomy): Archaea > Thermoproteota > Nitrososphaeria > Nitrososphaerales > Nitrososphaeraceae > Nitrosocosmicus. The sequence continues at coordinate 1,005 of JBKJYK010000173.1, read as the reverse complement.
TACTAATATAGGGATAGACTTACCCATCTTGCAGGTAAACCCGATAAAGGATAAAGAAGGAAAATTAAATTACAAGGACTTTTTAGAACTATGAAGGTCGCAATAGACTCTGTAGATACTTTAAAGTTTGAAAAATCCTCGGATTTTTCTTCATCAGAGCTAGCATGCAAATCGATAATTAATATTTTAAACAAAACAAAAATCGAAAAACAAGAAGTTGATGGACTTATCGTATCGACTTGTTCAAATGAACAGTATTTAGGCAACATCATATCAGAAATGGTTGGGATAAATCCTAAGATTTCAACAAAATTAGAAAATTTATGTAATTCAGGGACTAGTGCAATCTTTTTAGGATATTCTTTAATCGCTTCAGGCATTTGCAACTCTATAATTATTACTGGAATCGAAAAACAATACAGCCCAGGAAACCAGCTCTTATGGGATATTACAAGAGGAGTTTATGATTTGCCAGTACATTGGGCAGCACTTTTTGCAAAATCCCATTTTAGAAATTTCAATACATGTGAGGAGGATTTAGCATTAATCTCGGAAAAAAATCATAAAAATGCAAATAAAAACCCTAATGCATTGTTCTATAACAAGGTGTTTAGATTTGATGATATAGTTAAATCTAAAAAAATTGTCGATCCACTAAAAATACTTGACTGTTGTTATCCGTGTGAAGGTTGTTCCTCGTTATTATTAGTTTCAGAAAAATTAGCTAAAAGATCGGAAAACCCGATATGGATTAAAGGAATTTCCCAGAATAATCAAGGAGCTAGTTTTGCAAATATTTCATTTGATTTAAGATCAATTGCTAGTACAAAAATTGCCTCAAGAGAAGCATTCAAACAAGCTAAACTAAAACCATCTGATATAGATATAGCAGAGCTTCATGACGCTTTTACAATATTAGAAGTCTTAGCGTATGAAGATATAGGCTTTACAGAAAAGGGTCAAGGATCTAAATTTATCAAACAAGAACGACTTTATACCAATACT
>JBKJYK010000172.1:0-6706 GCA_046715515.1 Candidatus Nitrosocosmicus sp. | reverse complement strand
AAAGAGATTGCTCTTTATCCCTAATGCAGGATCTTAGAGGAGTGAACTGGCATTATTAGTTTTATGGGTTAGCGGCGGCCATCTTATGGCCGCCTATAAGATATTGTTCTGGTCCAACTGCCGCTCTTTAGTTTATCCCGCAGCCTAAACAATCATCATCACAGCCACCATTATAGCCTCCATAGGATTTTCCAACATGTTCTTTAATACCGATATACAAATTTTAGGACATGACCAAATGCCAAAATTGTCACCATGGCATCAACTCTACCCACATCCGAGAAGGGGTGAATGGTTCGCTTAAGAAAATAGGCTACTATTGCAACACCTGCAATATCCATTATGGCATAGACAAAAAACTGTATACAGTTAATGAGAAAGTGTATACAGTTTACGAGAACAGTCAACCCCTAAAGCCAGCAGGTAATTTCCAAGACGATGAAAATATTACAACAATCACTTTTAAAACTAATAAAAATCCTAATGTTTTCTTAAAATTACCAATAAAATCGCAATAGCCCGGCCCAGATTCGAACTGGGGTCAAAGGCTCCAAAGGCCTCTATGCTTGTCCGCTACATTCGGTATTTAATAATTCTACCGGGCTTTCCGGGCATTTTATTATAAAATTTAATTTCATTATAAGTTTTGCGAATGAGAGTTTATGTGCAGTACAAGCTTGTCTATAGGGTCCTCCATTGTCTGCAAAATCCCCCTGGCTTTTTCTTTTAAATTCATACGATTCTGCTCATCGTTCAAAAACAGGTTTACAATGGATACAAGGCGGGACATCGTAAAAGCCCTTTTTATTAATCCGGTTTTTTTCAGATAATCATCCACATAAAAATGAACAGGTGCAATAGATATAGTAGGCTTACCCAAAAGTGCCGATTCTGCAGTCATTGTACCTCCCGCGCCAATAAAAACATCAATGTTTTTTAACAGCTCCAGGCCATCAACTACATCTGTCAGCACTATTGCTTTATTTTTGAAGCGTCTTGAAATTTCGTTTATTTGATCTATATACCTACAGAGAATAACTATATTGTTTTTTTCGTTAAAATGTTTGACTATACAATCAACCAAAGACAATGGCTGCGTAATTAATTTTTTATTGGTTATGTATGATGCTTTTGATTCTTCCAATCTTATTAATATGGTCTTTTTTGTAGAATCGATATTCAAGTTTTCAAGAATCCCTGTTTTTTCCCTATCATCATTAGCTTTGTTGGGATTGGAACCACCATGCCGGATTAACCAAGCAACAGGGTCCAATCCATTGTATCTAATAATCTGTTTTGATGAAATGCCGTATTTTAGCCATGAAGATAAGGGAATTATTGACGGTGAGAATAGATTGGTTAAAAGGGGCAAAGAAAGCCTTGCAACTGCTTCTGCATGGGGAGAGTCATTAAAACCGAAATGACTAACACCCAATCCATAGGAAACCCTTGAAGCTTCAGGAGACGAAAAACTAATTGCCAAATCGGGGGAAAAATCGTGAATTATTTTTGATAGCTCCATAGTTCTAGCTGTACTGTTATAGAGCTTGTTATAGAGATCAGCACCACCATGACTGCCCACAAACAAAAGATCCAAACCCTTTATTTTAGATAACTCATTAGCCTCCCTGTAGTTTCTAGAAGTGCACAAAACTTCATTGTTTTGTTTCCTTAAAATGTCAATTGCAGGTTTAAAAAACATAATTTGTTTAGGTGTCAAAATATCAAACCAGATCCGCACAACAACTAAAAATATTAATCAACATTAAAAAATTCTTTCGATTAACGTTGGTAGAAGGCAAAACGAAATTGCAATAGAAATCAATAAACCCAAAACTAAATAAAGTAATGGAAATCTTAAGATATTGGTGAAGTAAAGGATTTTAGAAGAAACTATTAAATTTAATAAGGACATCAATAACACAGAAAATACAAATATCACGCAACAGAAAAACAGAGAGACTGACGACGACGAATCAATAACCCCCACCTCCATCCAAAATAAAAATATTGTAATTTATGGATTGAGTACAGAGGGCTACGAAATAGCAAAAAGAATATTACAGCACCAACCAAAGGTAGTTATAATTGACGAAAATTCAAGGCTAGGTATACTACTAACTCCAAAAATAGTAAAAGAGTATCCAAATATTGCATTTTTAATGGAAGAGGAACTATTATTAAATTTAGAGCCATTTGATAAATCCATAAGTAGTGCCCCAATTATTTTCTTTGTTCCTAGAATTAGAAAAACAAATTACGATGTAAAAAACGACATTATCCCAAAATTCAAAGAAATAATATCCAATTTAAAAAAAAACACCTCAATTGTTTTTAACATCCCATTAGGAATAGGTGGGAACACTGAAATAATAACACTGATAGAACACCTATCTGGTTTAACCGTAGGAACAGATATTTTCTATTACTATAATCCGTTAGATAAAACCAAATCAACAGAAACAATTGTAGGATCATATCAGCAAATAAATGATACTTATTTTAGTAGTATTATAAATTTAATTTACAAGGCAGATAAGCAAAAACTTAAGGTAGTAAGTATTCCATCGGCAGAGTTATTGTATACAATTAATATTGTGAACAGATATTCTAACATGACATCAATAAATGAAATCTCAAAGCTAAACAGAATAAAAGAAATCAGAAGTGAAATATCTCAAAATAATATAGAGCCCATATACTTTGATGAGATAGTAAATGGTTTGTTTGATTTGAGGGTTTTGAGTTTGTCATTAACAAGCTCATCAGCCTTGGGTTATATTATCAATGGAACAATAAGGTCAATTGAAAGTTTTGCAAAAAGCCTTGTTGAAGAAATAAGAATTCAATTGAAATCGAGAGAAATAAAAGCTAGTAGAACAAAAGTAACCATATTTTGGACTATTGACAAGAATGAGTTAAGGGGTGATAAAACCCTAATGCGGGAGTCATTAAAATTAAAACTAAGGGACTATATTGCAGAAGTAGATACTCAAGATATAGAAAATTATGTACCGAATATGGTTACCAACATTGTAGTCGCATGCTCAAGTGAAGACTATAAAAAAATAATATCTAAAATAGATAAGAATCATCACCATAATTCTAAAATAATACTGGTATCAGCTAACACATTCTTTAACACAATAGAAATATAGCTAATCAAGAATCAAAGAGCATTAAACTCGTTATTGTTTCAACATATAGAAATAATAAAACCGAAGTAAAACAAATCATCGGTCCCAGTTGTCCTTCTTAATATCATATTCCTCCCTAGAATATTTGACTATTGCAGGGTGTCCCATTACGACAACATTTGGAGGAACATCTTTAGTAACTACAGAGGCCATCGCAATAACACTGTTTTTGCCAATTCTAACTCCAGGTTTGATGACAGATCGTCCTCCAATAATCACACCATCTTCAACAATCACACCAATCATTTTTTTACTCATCGGATATGGATCATTTGTAAATGTTGCCCCCGGTCCAACAAAAACATCATTTCCAATTTCCGTAAGGGGTGGGATATACACAGAACCTTCTATGCGGCAATTGTCTCCAATTTTGACGCCATAGTCAACATGAGTTAGGGAACCAATCATAACATTATCGCCTATTGATGTGTTTTCACCCACATACGCAAAATGCCATATTTTAACATTTTTCCCAAATTTTGCTTTTGGAGAAACAAAATTAATTACAGGATTCACAGGGCTTTCCAATAGTTGTTATCACTAAAATCACCATTATAAAAACCATATTACAGTAACTTAAAATGATTGTCAATATACTGCCAACGGCTTTCAAGACTACAATAGGCAAGAAATAGTTATAACTTTAGACAATATCCAATGTGTCAATAAGTAAGATAAACTGGCGTCCCAGTATTACTTGAGATAAGTGCAGCTTCTGCGATTTTGGTCACCGCAGTTGCTTCCTCCGGAGTAACTAGAAACTTTGTTATATTGCCTGACAAAGACTGCAGAAAATTTTTTAATTCTAATGTTAAGGGCTCTTGAAATTCTCTTCGAGGAATAAGTGTTTTATTCTCATCATCTATTTTTATTTCTTGGGTTATAAAATCTCCGGTGATAATACCTTCTGAACAAACAGCACTGAATCTCCTAACTTTTTTTGGAGTGATCCAGTTAGAAGCAATAATTGCGACTTTTTGATTTTCAAATCCCAACAGTATAGTAGCAAAGTCTTCTGAAGAGTGAAACTTTCTTCCTGAGCGAGCAAAAACAACAGTCGGCTTTGAATTAAAAATAAATAATGCGGTATCAATATCATGTACAGAGGTATCATAAATTATTCCTACGTCTTTTATATGCAAAGGCATCCTGTTTTCACGATGAAATTCCATCATTAACAATTCACCACAGGTATTTTTTTCAATGAAGCGTTTGAGGTCCTGAATTGCAGGGTTGAACCTTTCGATATAACCGCATGTCAATATTACATTATGTTGTTTTGACAATTTAGTTAACTCCTCACATTCGACTGATGAAAAGGACAACGGCTTTTCAACAAACACATTTATTTTGCGTTTTATAATTTCCGATGCTATTGCATAATGAGTTTTGGTAGGGGTGCAAACCAAACAAGCATCAAGATTAGGTTCCTTTTCGAATAAATCTTTTAAATTGGAGTAGGAATGTATTTTATATTTATTTGAAATGGATTTTATTCTACTCCCATCAGAATCACATACTGCGCTCAATACACCCAAATCGTTTAGTACACGAACGTGATTTTTTCCCCAACCCCCAGTTCCGATTACTGCAATCTTTAGATTATATTCGCTCATTTACAAATTCACTCATATGGATATAATGACAAACAGATGTTAAAGGCAAACTCAACAAATAAAGTTACCACACACTAGTAAGCCATTCTTTGAATTGGCTAACTTCAGAAATTACCAATTTCTGATAAAAATCAGAAATCCGTCTTGTAATCTTACCCACTGCGCCACTGCCAATAACATGATTATCAACACTTATAACAGAAGTTATTTCTGCAGCTGTTCCTGTTACAAATATCTCATCTGCCATATATAGCTCTGACCGTGTAATAGTACGCTCGTAAACCTCATAGCCAAGATTTTTCGCAATTATAATGGCTGCATCCCTTGTAATTCCTTCAAGTATAGAATCTGAGAGAGACGGAGTATATATTTTACTATTTCGAATAACAAAGATATTTTCACCCGGCGCTTCGCTAACGTTTCCGTTATAATCTAACAAAATAGATTCATCATACCCATTCCTCTTGCATTCCTGAGTGGCCAGTACAGAATTCAAATAATTACCTCCAGCCTTGGCCATTGGGGGAATAGAGTTTCCGCTAATACGTCTCCAAGATGAGATACAAGTTCTGATACCACTCTCGGGGAAATAACGACTAAAGGGAAATGCAATTATAGCAAGATGAGTTGGTGAATCCAGATTGACATTTAAATCGATTCCATGCAACCCAACAAAAAGCAAGGGTCTAATATAACAAGATTGTTTTATGTTATTCTTTCTTAGTAACTGAATGACATAGTCACATATATCATCTACCGAATATTTTGAATTAATAGAATACATTTCTGCGGACTGAACTAATCTTTTTATGTGCTCTTTTAGTTTAAAAATATAAAGATTATCACCGCTTGAGTAACCCCTTATACCCTCAAAAACAGAGGTTCCATAATGCAATGCATGAGTTGTAATAGGCACATTGACGGACTCCCAGGATTTGAATTCGCCATCAAACCAAATAAAATCAGCATTTTTAGTTTTCATAGATTTGCAAGTTTTTTACTTCTATAAAAGTGTTAAATTTTATTATTTTTTTTAGAAAAAACCATCTTTTGGGAATTTCATTCCAAAGATGCGGATAGTTTTATCATCGGTATTGGAAAAACGCTCAACAACACCCCAATTCTTTCTGATTATGTCATGGACTTTTGGTGAAACAAAATTATCCCATTCCAAATCCAGGTTACCAGATTGGGACGATGTTTCAGAGTTTAAAGCAGACCTATACAACAGATTTTTTACATTGGTAGAAGAGATAACCTGTCTGTTTGCTTGTATAGGGTTAAAGCCAAAAAGTTGCAACAGTAATCTTTCAACTCTGTCACCGGTATAAGTGATAAAGGCAGATTCCTGTACGTTGAATATAATTTTCTTTTTTAATTTTAAAAAAGGTGGAGTATAAAAAGGTGAAAAGTACTTTACATATGGGGAGTAAAAGGCATAATCACCCAACACTTGAATATTTTTGTCATAATCAAATGATTCTAGAATCATTTGTTTTCGAATTTCAAAAGAGAAAGGAAAGCTCCTGGTGGTAACCTCCGTTTGGTTTTTTATAAATCTAACGGGAAAAATGTAAACCTTATAATTTTTCAGTAAATTGTCTATAATTTTTTCGTGTGAAAGTGTTAACGGGTTTAAATGAGCTAAAAATATTGCGGCTATTTTTGTTTTACTTGTATTTTTTTCCATAATACAAAGGATTAAAAATTAAAACTATTGGGTTTTTAAGATTGTCTATTAACTTGTATTTCTATTGTCGAAACATTTCTTGTTCTGCCATCTTCTGCTTGAACTGTTTCTGATCCAATTTTGATATCACCGATAGAATAACCTGCATTTTCCATTCGTTTCAATATTATTTGAGATACATCTACAGCTCGTCCAATGCTTAA
>JBKJYK010000171.1:0-8709 GCA_046715515.1 Candidatus Nitrosocosmicus sp. | reverse complement strand
TCTGTGCCGGTGCCCGTCAGGGAAAGTGTGGTATTGCCCTGTCCGCCCCTTGTTGCTGCCGCTGCTGCCGCTGCTGACTGTGCACCTACTCCTTGCGGTGCCGCTGCCGCCGTTGAACCGATTCCTGCCGCAACTTCTGGTCCAGCATTTTGTGAAGATTGGGTTGACAGAACAGGGGTTGCAATTTTAGCTGATGCAAGTCTCTTTAATTTTTCCGCTTCAGCATTAGCCAGGATTTTTTGTCTTTTTACTGGACATAATTGTGAATGTATTTCCTTCATACTTTGGAGAGTGATGGGATTTGAATGATATAAGGAGGAACCACAATTTTCACAAATATATTCGGTAACTGTTGATGGCAATATAACATCATTTGATAGTTAGATATTTATAATTTTATTGTACTTGCCTTGTCTTTTAATCTTTATATTGTGAAGCGATTTTTTAAAAACTACCTAATTGAAAAAATACAGACAAGTAGCCTTGGGTGGTACCTTTGATATTGTTCACCGGGGACACTTAAAACTATTGAAAAAATCCTTTGAAATTGGTCTATCTGTAACAATTGGTGTAACTAGTGATGAATTTGTCAGGGAAAAATTGAACAAACACATAAAAAATCCTTATCCAATTAGAGTACAAAACCTGGGTGATATTCTTCAAAAGGAAATAAAAGTCAATAATTATGAAATCACAAAATTAAATGATAGTTTTGGGCCATTGATGGTTTCTGATAAAATCGATTGTTTGGTAGTAAGCAGTGAAACTGAAGAAAAGGGTACAACAATCAATCACCTTAGGAGCAAATTAGGTTTACCTGCTATTGATGTAGTTTTAATTGAATTGGTATTAGCTGAAGATGGTATTCCAATTTCTTCCACCAGGATAAGATCTCATGAAATAGATGAAGATGGCTTTAAAATTAAAAAATAATACATATGTTATCAATTTTTTTTGATATCTCTCAATAAATTTTTTCCTCTTAAAAAAAGTGTAAATGATGGAAAGAAACAACATTGATGACCTGATTGCTATGTATTGTGATGATCTTAATAGCTTAAACGAAGGTTTAGATCCTGAAGTCTTAGCCTATTGGTATAAGAGAATAGAAGATCAGTCAAGGAACCTTTGTGATAAAGAACTCGGAGAGAAAATCAAGTTTTCCCAAAACAGATTGTTGTGGATGAAATTTGATATCAAAATTTCAAAAAGAGCTGTACCTTTAGTTTTACAATCAATTAGAGATTTTATTCCCTTAATGCCTTTTTCAACTTCATTGTATTTTGAAAAAGTGTATCAAATAATAATGGATGAATTCAATGTGGAATTAATTTAAACTGTGATTTTAATTTAAATTGAAGAATGCCACATTATCTACATGATGGGTTGAAATTATTTTATTTTTGGTTAGTGATAATTCCGTAAACATCTTCTCAAGACTTAATGCATTTTTTCTATCTTTAAATGAAATGCTATGGTGAGAACCATCTTTTAAATTAACAATAACCTCATTCCCTATTATTTTGACTATTCCCTTCACAAGCAATGAATTGTCCTTTTGTAATGTGAATATGCTGGATAATTTGTCAGCCTCATAATTATCTTCACAAATGAACTCTATCATCAATACGTTATTCTCCTTTGACCTTGTGTTGTGGGTAATATTTACCTAAATTATGGTAATTTTAACTACCTAATTCTTTACCATCAATCATGAATTCCTTTATCATGCCTTTTGCCTTTTCTCTTTTTAATTGAATATTGCTTATGAATGGCTTGACATCTTTAATTAAATCGGCTTTACATTCTCCACACAATAGGTTTCCTCCAACACAATTGCTATATCTTTCATTAGATTTCTCTTCTGAATCAAAAAGATATTTCAAATACCAATAAACAGGGCACCTGTCTGCATCTCCTCCTAACTTTCTTTGCAATGCAACTGTGGATTGACCCCCGGTAAAAGTGTTTTTTACTTTTTTTTCAATTTCTTCAGGTTCGTCTACGGTAAACAAGGCAGTTTCTGGTTTTGACGATGACATTTTGCCATTGCTTGTTAAACCGGGAATGAATTTGCTGTGGATTTGAGCTGGTTTGTAATAGCCCATCTTTTCAGCAATATCTCTTGTTATTCTCCAATAAGGATCCTGATCGATTGCTGCTGGAATTAGTACGGGTGTTAATTTTTTTTCTATTAATGAAGGTAGAAAACATGGTGCACTTTGGAGAGGGGGAAAGCCTATCATGCCTAAATTTGTGGAATTAGAAAAACCAAAAACTGCCTTTGATGTTGAAAAAGTAATTTTTTTTGCAATCTCTATCGATAACGGGTATAGATAACTGATGTGTTTTGTGTTTATTATTATTTTTGTTTTTTTCGGGTCAAATCCTATTGCTATAACATCTAATATGTTTTCTAGAGTAAATTTGTTTATTGTTTTCATATCAATGTTGTCGTTAAAAAGAAATTTTTCATCATCAGTTATTTGAAATATTAGTTTAACATCGAATTTATCTTGTAAATACTTTGTAAAAAGCCATGGCATCAAATGCCCTAAATGTATAAGGCCCGAGGGGCCTCTACCTGTATAAAGGTAAAACTTGTTTCCTTTTTGATACTCGTTTATAATCCAGTCTAAATCCCTATGGGAGAAAAAATATCTGCTTTTTAAAAAGGGATGGACCTCTCCTGTTATGCTTTTTACCTTTTCCAACAATTCATTTGTAATAGCAGAAGTTCCAAATTTTTCAATCAATTTGTTATAATCTATGTTGCCTTCTACTTCCCACGGTGTTACAGTAAAGTTGTTAATGTCATTAGCTGTATTGTTGTTTTTATCTATTAGATGTGTGCTGCAACTTTTATCGCTATTATCAAATGAAATGTTTTCATTTTCATTTGACATATGTATATTTTCGGTATGTCCAAAGTTTAAACGTTTAAAAATAATTGCATAATTTTTCTAATTGGATTGGGTATTAATGCTAATGATAGAGAAGGGGATAGGGATTTGTCTTCTGCCAATTTGGCTAAAGAATCTATTGCGTCTTTGCATCCTATTGAAAAAAGTATTCTTTCAATCTTATATTATCATAAAGGGGAATGGATTACGGATAATGAGTTAACCAAAGAAAGCAACTTATCTATTGATCAAATAAGAAGAGGAATAGAATGGTTAAAGTTTAAAAAATTTATAGCGGTTGAAGATGGCATTGAGTTTGAAATATCTCTGAAAGAGTCACTATTAAAAAATGATACTTTTTTACTTCCAGAAAGAAAGTTAGTAAACTGCGTAAAGGAAGGCAAAAGTGACATAGTTGATATTATTAAAAGTGAAGCATTTAAAAACAGTAGTAAAGAAGTTTATTCAGCCATAAAGTTCTGTAAAAATAACAAATGGATTGATTTCAAAAATAACTATATTTCCCTATTACCCGGATCAGAGCACCTCTCCAATGAAGAAAAATTTATTGATAAATTAATCCGAATAGGTTCATCAATACTCTCAAAATTAGATGAGTCTGAATTTTCATCTTTTGAGTTTCTAAAAAAAAGACCAAATATTATAGACGTCGAAAAGATAAATAATAAAAAATACGTCATTTCTGATTTGGGTGTTTCTTTTTTTAAGGAATTAGGTTCTAGAACTGAATTGCAAAGAAAACTTACGGCCGAACATTTGATTGATGGAAAGTGGAGAAACTTGGAATTTGAGCAAATTGATGTTGAAGCCCCATTGCCGTTATTGGCATATGGGAAAAAAAATCCGTTAATAGACTTTATTGATGAAGTCAAAGAGATATTGATAGGAATGGGGTTTAGCGAAATTGATGGGAATTTCACTCAATCTTCTTTTTGGAATTTTGATGCCTTATTTATTCCTCAAGATCACTCAGCCAGAGATATGCAAGATACGTTTTACTTGAAAACTATAAAAAATATTGATTCACCATTACCAAAGGATGATGTAATTAAAAACGTTTCATCCATACATGAGCAGAACTGGAATTATGCTTGGAACATTGAAGAATCCAAACCATATGTGTTAAGAACACATACCACTCCTGTTACAATCCAATATCTGGCCAAAGAAAGACCTGAACAGGATAAAACGTTTTTAGTTGGAAGGGTCTTTAGAAATGAAAAGGCCTCTTTTAAACACCTAGTGGAATTTAATCAAATAGAGGGAATTTTCACAAGCAAAGATGCAAACTTAAGACAATTAATGGGAATTCAAACCGAGTTTTATGCCAAAATGGGAATTAAAAAAATAAAGTTTTGGCCCACCTTTTTTCCCTACACGGAGCCTTCATTACAATCAATGATCTATAATGATAAATTTGATAAATGGATTGAACTATTTGGAATGGGCATATTGCGACCTGAAGTTACTGTGCCACTTGGAATTAAGAATCCTGTATTGGCATGGGGTGGGGGTTTTGAAAGGTTAGCTATGATTAGGTTTAATTTGGATGATATACGAGAGCTATATTATAACAATCTTGCTTGGCTAAAGGGTATACCAAAATGCCTGTTGTAGATGTTAGGTTAAACGCATTATCTGAATCGTTTCCCAACATTCATTTAAAAGAGATTATCGAAAAAATACCTTATATCGGATTAGATATTGAGGGACTGGATGAAAACAATGGGATAATAAGGGTGGAGTTTAATCCTAACAGACCTGATTACTCAACTGAAAACGGTATAATCCGTGCCTTAAAGGGTCTATTTGAAAAGGAGGTGGGTTTGCCAATAGTCAAAGATATTGAAGAATCAGGCTATGTTGTTTGTATTGATGAAACCGTGGATAATGTCCGACCTATTATATGTGCATTTGCCGCTAGAAGAAAAGATCCACTTAACGAACATGAAATCTCTCAATTAATTTCAATGCAAGAGGATCTTCATAATGGGATGGGCAGAAAAAGAAAAAAAAGTTCTATCGGCATACATGACTTGGACCATATTGTGTTTCCATTATTGTACACAACAGTTCCTAAACACTTTTCATTTGTACCTTTGGATAGAGAAAATGAATTTACTATAGAAAATATTCTGAATCATTTGGATGTCGGAAAAAAATACGGGCCTATACTTCAAACTTCTGATAAATTCCCCATTTTGATTGATTCGCAAAAAAATGTTTTATCATTCCCACCCATCATTAATGGTCATCTAACAAAAATAAAATTGAATACAAATAGCTTATTGATAGAGGTTACATCTATAAACGAAAGGTCAGCTCATGACATTCTCTCTATTCTATCTTTTGAGTTATATGATATGGGCTTTAAAATTTATTCACTTGACATAACTTCTCATTCAGGTGAGTCAATAAAAACCCCTGTTTTAAAACAATCAAAAATGATCGTATCTGATGGCTATATAAATAAAATTCTAGGTTTGAATTTGTCAAATGAGGAATTGATTAAATGCCTTGAGAGGAGTCGATGTTCCGCAAGAATTTTGGAGAATGGTGACATGGAGTGTTATTTTCCCAGGTATAGGGTGGATATTTTTAATCCTGTTGATATTTCTGAAGAGATTGCTATTGGTTATGGCATTTATAGATTTGATGCTTCTTCTTCTTCTTCTTCTTCTTCTCTATATTTCTCTGGAAAAAAACATGTTAGTTCTTTAATCTTCAATAGCATTAGAGAAGTTTTGATGGGTTTAGGGTTTATAGAAATAATCAATACTAATATTATTTCAAAAAATGTCATTGACGATTTTTTTATAAGAGTTGACAATACTGATTTGGTTTCAATTGAGGGATCAAAAAGTTCTGAATTCGAGATCTTGAGAAATTCCATTATTCCGTCAATAATGGTTACTTTGTCTAAAAATATTCATGAAAAATACCCTCAAAAACTTTTCGAAATCGGGAAAACCTTCAAGGTTCATCAATCTGAACTGAAGGAGGAGTGGTCACTAGGTGTGGTTATCGCACATAACAATACTAATTATTCTGAAATTAAATCCGTATTGGAGTCTCTTATGAAATATTGTTTTAACAAAAATATTACAACTCCTAGACACAATTTCGACTATTATCTTAATGGACACTCGGCAAAAATATTGTTCAATGAGAATGATGTAGGCAATATCGGGGAAGTTTATCCTCAGGTAATTGAGAATTTTAAATTGAGAACTCTGGTTTCTGTTTTTCAAATAAATCTTAATAGTCTGATGGATTTATTAGATTTGAAAAAAATAAGATATCTATGACAAACCGTTCTTTTAAGGCACAAATATCTAATTTTTTTAATTCCATTCTGGATTAAAGTAATATTTATATCTTTAACTTGATAATCATAATATTTGTTAATCATATGTGGTTTGAAATGGTTTATTATTTGACCCCTGTCTTTTTTTTAAAATAAATTATGCAAAATATGACTTTTACCAAGAGTTTTATTTTTGTTGTTTTTGATGGTGTTATCACATTAAATTTATTTTATTACCATATGGTAAACAAACTACTAATTCATTTTTTTGTATTGATAAAACAGTAAACTCCTGAATACATGATAATCGATTTTTTCTCTAATTAGCCTTAATAAATAATTTGTTGCATTTTTGGTACTAAGTTCGCAGGTAACTTGATAATTTGTAATCATTTTAATACTGGATTTTTTACTCTGGTTTTAAATTACAAAAATACTGAACCAAGTGAATATATTACTTTTCTATCATTGTATTGATGTGTTATTTGCATTTCTTTAATCAATGATTATGGATAAATGTTAAATAAGGATAAAAACCAATTAAATGTCATCCCCGTCAGAGAGTGCACAAGGAGTTATACACGTAGTGTATGGCTAACTATGACTTGATTGTGGGTCAGAGGCGGGGTACAATTATTTTGAATGTTCAAATAACAAAAAATTATTACTTTAATCCTTCAAGATGCCCTTCCGTATCTAGTTTCTCGGCATGGGCGCTTATGTATCTCCAAATTATGTCTGCTTTATCAGACTGAAAATCCCAAGGGGCAATCAGCACCAGATCGTTATCTCTTATCCACATCCTTCGCTTAATTTTTCCTCTTATTCTACATGTCCTAACTTTTCCATCATTACTTTTAACTATTATATTGTCTCCACCAACTAATTTTATCACCCTGCCAAATAACTCGCCTTCATGGGGCATAACCAACTCCTTTAAATGGGCTTCATTTAAAACCTTGCGTTTACCTATTTTGGATCAATTTTATCACCTTTTGATGGAATAAATACTTTATTGTTTAAAAACACGTTGAATAATTTTGGTTTAAAAAAATAATTTATATTGCAATATGTCCCTAAACTATATTAATGCAATGATCAAGAAAAACCTTACCAAATGGGAATATGGCTTAGATTAAAAAAAGGATATCACTGTTTGAAATAACCTTATCAATATAGAAAAAAGAGAACTTGTTATTTATAATGTGGTATTTTTATTTGTGCTTGGTTTACCATGGGATCCGATTTAAATCATGATGGCTTGTTACTAGTCCATTTCCGCCAAAAAAACAACGACAAAGGGATACGGAGACTATCTCTGGATTATTCAAAAAGAATAAAATTTTTACTGATTGTGATTAGCATCTGGGTTTGCATTTGATGATGGCCGAACTTGGCAAAAGGATAATCACGATCGTTCTGATGTCCATCAATTTCAATCAATCCTTTTACTAAATATATCTATATCGAGGGAAAGACCTTTTGGGCAATGAAATTCTTTTAACTGGTTATTTTGTTTCTATTTTGATTGTTTGATTTGATGTTAAGTTGTTATTCTTTAAACAATGCATATGAATATACTCCTCAATATTATTACACTTAAAACATTGCCATAAACTAATCTCATTGCATTCCATGCAGTTACTTTTTGGCTTTAAGACGAACCCGCAGTTTCTGCATGACTCTTTGTTGAACATATTTTCTCCTATATTACTTGGTTTCGGTATCTATATAAATTTTACAATAAGTATTACATTTATTCTATTAATATTAATAAAACGATATATATCTTTTAATAAATCTTTATTACAGTGTGAAAAATTAGATCTACATCAGGTTAAACTGTATTATGTTGAAGTAATGTAGAACGTTTTGATAATTTATTATGTGAGCATTATTGTTATTTTGTAATACCGCTCTTGGTTTGATTTATTTATATAACGAAACTATGTACTGTTAATTTCTTTTTTACTACAATTGACCTTGTCTTCGAATTATAACCTATTGGGGTTGTTCTATGACTTGTAAAGTCTATGGAAGATAGGCCATATTTTATCTTTATTTATGATGCTCTACAATGTCATGATTTAACTAAAATGAATATTTTTTACGATATTGTTTTGTTTTGGTTTAACCGTGTATACATGCGTTACAAAACTCAGTAGTCCGGTTTTAATCTTCATTTTTTTTGAATTTTAATTTCAATATAATAGGGGGACTATCTTTTTCTTCATTGTCTTGTAACACCTATGTAGTTTAATACTTTAAATATATTTTGATATGGTGTGATTTTTTTGTTATTGGTTATATTATTCAGTAATTAATGCTGAATGATAGGCTGTTTTGCATTTTGGACACATGGCGTGATCATAAAGACATTCTTTGCAATAGTCACTATGTTCTTCAAACTCTTTTTTTTTACCTGTATATAAGCACTCTTCACATACTATTAGACCCATGTTTATTATGATCTATCAT
>JBKJYK010000170.1:0-5710 GCA_046715515.1 Candidatus Nitrosocosmicus sp. | reverse complement strand
GGTCTTACCATCATAAAGATAAGATCTCATTAGAAAATATAAAAAATGGTGAAACTAGGATTGGGGTTTTAGAAAAAAAGGGTAATGCGTTTTTTGTAGATGTGGGATTAGATTCTTTGATCAAATATCAAGGAAAAATTAAGCAACATGGCAAAAAACTCGATGTAAAATTGTTAAAGAAAAACAATCTGTTAACTGCACTAGATGTAAACAGAGAAAATATAAATGAACTCTATTGGGGTTACAAAGTATATCATTATAACTTTATTTATGATATATTGAAAATTTATCCAAAATCTAGGATACTGCTTACTTCAAGGTATTCAGAATTTTATAAAGTGGATTCCGATTTTTCAGAAAACATAAAAAATAATGCACAAAACAAAGACCCTGTATTAATCGTTTTTGGTTCACCAAAATTTGGTTTGAACGAAATTTTCAATAAAGAGAGGATTAATATGGCATACTACCATTCGTTTAATTTCTTTCCTCATCAAGGGACTCAGACTGTAAGATTGGAAGAGTCAATCTTTGGGGTATTGTCAATATTGAATATCTTTTTAAGAACTTGATGTAAATATTCGCATGGAAAATTATCAGTTATAAACTTATTAATGGGATTTGGAAAAATTATATATTTATGGGTCATAGAAAGTATAGCGCTCCAAGGAGAGGTAGTATTGCTTTTCGACCTAGGTCCAGAGCTAAAAGTTTAGAAGCTCGAATTAGGACATGGCCAGAAAATTACGATAAAGACAATAACGGACTTATTGGTTTTGCAGGATTTAAAGTAGGACAAATCCAAGTGATGACAATTGATGATAAGGAAAAAACACCAAATTATGGGAAACCATTAATGAATCATTCTACTGTTATTTCTTTACCTCCATTAAAAATAGTTGGAATTAGAGGTTATTCGGAAGATGCCTATGGTAAACACGCCATTTTCGATGTTTATTCTAAAGATTCTATTAAAGATCTTTCAACAAAATATAAAACTAAATATTCAGAAGACGGACTAAACAAAGCATCCGATAGACTTGAGAATACTAGGCATTTAAATGCTATAGTTGCAGTATTTCCACATAGAATTGGAATATCTCAAAAAACTCCATTTATTTTTGAAGTACCTGTATCGGGCAAAGATATAAGATCTAAATTTGATTATTTAAAATCAAAACTAGGTCAAGAGGTTCGAGCCTCAGAAGTCTTTAAAACAGGTCAAAACATCGACGTACATGGAATTACTAGAGGAAAAGGTGTGGAAGGACCAGTTACACGATTTGGTGTCAAAAGAAAGCAGCATAAATCTAGAAAAAGTGTAAGAGCTGTGGGAACTTTAGGGCCCATCTCACCAGCTGTAGTTATGTATACCGTTGCAAGGCAAGGCCAGATGGGATTTCATCAACGAACTGAATATAATAAAAGAATATTGTTAATGTCAAATTCTGAAAAAAATGACATTACAAATATTAATCCAAAAGGTGGATTCAAACATTTTGGATTGGTTGAAGGTGATTATATGATCGTTAGGGGAACTATTCCAGGTGTCCCAAAAAGATTAATAAAGTTAAGACAACCAATACGAAGTAAACCTACCAAAAACGTGGAACCAAAAATATTGGAAGTGATTGTGTAGAATGAACACAAAATTATACAATCTTGAAGGAAAAGAGGTATCAGACATAGAATTGCCACCAGTATTCAATTTTCCTTATCGACCGGAAGTTATTCAAAAAGTATATGTCAACCTTGATTCTCATCATTATCAAAGACAAGGCAGATATCCAGCAGCTGGCGAGATTGTAAGTGCAGAATCAAGAAATACCGGTCTAGGTATTGCTCGATTGGCTAGGGCAAAAGGTGAAGGGTTTTCCCGTGCAGGTCAAGCAGCAGGAGTGGCAGGTGTTAGAAAGGGACGATTGGCCCATCCCCCTGAATCATGGAAAATAACATTTAAGAAAATCAATAAAAAAGAAAAGAAGATTGCATTATGCTCTTCTATATCGTCCACTGCTATTAGTGATTTGGCTAAAAAACGAGGTCATATTATTGATGAGATAAAGTCCTTTCCTCTCGTTGTTAGTGATGAATTAGAAAACATTGAAAAAACGAAAACCTTGTATGATGTTTTAGAATCTCTCGGGATTGAAAATGATTTAAATCGAGTAGAGTCTTCTACTAAAAAGAGATCAGGAAAATCTAAAAGAAGAGGAAGAACAAACAGAATTGGAAAAAGTGCCATCATTATTGTAGGCAATAGGGACTCAAAACTAATAAAATTAAATGAATCAATTCCTGGTGTTACTATTAAATATGTTAAATATCTCAGTGTGTTGGATTTAGCGCCTGGATCAAAACCCATTAGATTGGCGATATTTTCTCAAAGTGCCTTAGATATATTAAAAGAAATAGAAATACCTTCAAATATGATTGTGGAGAAGTAATTAACATGAGTGAGTTTATAGACAATAAAAAAATTAAAATCAATACTGAAAGTGCTTCTAAAATTCTTATAGAGCCATATGTTACTGAAAAGACCTTTAATATTATTGAGAAAGAAAATAAATTAAGCTTTATTGTTCACAGTAAAGCCACTAAAAAACAAATAATTGAATCCATGAAGATAATATATGAATCTGACATAAGTGAAGTAAATACATTTAATACTATTAGAGGTAAAAAAGCTATTATGAAGTTTAAAAATACAGATGGTGCTAGAACCCTAGCAACTAATTTAGGTTTGGTGTAAAGGTGTGCAGTCTTTTTTTACATTTGAATTTAAGAATCCTGTTGATTTAGGTGGTAGAAACTAATTGGCACGAGAATTTAAATATAAGGGATATGCTGGAGATCAAATTCAAAAATTATCCATAGAAACTCTAATGCCTTTACTAAATTCTAGACAAAGAAGATCTTTAGATAGGCGATTATCAACCTATATGACTGATGAAAAGAGAAAATTTAGGGAAGAATTAAAACTTTCGAGAGAAGGCAAATTAACTAGTCCATTAAAAACTCATCTTAGAGATATGATAATCTTGCCTGATATGATAGGATTAAGTGTCCTAGTTCATAATGGAAAAGAATTTATACCATTTACGATTAGACCGGAGATGGTTGGTCATTATCTTGGGGAATATTCGATTACAAATAAAAGGGTTCAGCATGGTTCACCTGGTGTTGGTTCATCTCGTTCCAGCTTATACGTTCCACTAAAGTGATACAAATGCCGAACTATTCATATTCTTTTGAAAAATATGAGAAATCACGACATGTTAGAGCTTCATTGCGTGATAAATCTATTTCACATAAACATTCTCGCGAAATTGCATTGGCCGTAAAAGGAAAAAGTATTGAAAAAGCAAGAGAATTCCTTGAAAATGTATTAACAAAAAAAATAGCTGTACCGTATAGGCGATACAATAATGAGGTAGCGCATCGTTCAAACATCCAAGATGGTTTTAGTTCTGGGCGTTATCCACATAAAGCAACAGAGGAGTTTTTAAAACTGTTAGACAATCTTGAATCTAATGCTGAATACAAAGGAATGGATCTAGATAGATTAAAAATTATTGCGGTTATTGTCCATAAGGGTACTAAACTAAAAAGATTTACTCCACGTGCAATGGGAAGAGCTAGTCCAAAATATGACACATTAGTTCATGTGGAAATGATTGCAATTGAAGGGAGGACCTCTTAGATGAATGCAATAAAAAATGTTTTGAACAATAATTTTAGAAATATGGAATTAGACGAGTTTTTGAGGGAAGAATTGAAAGATGCTGGATATGGTGGAGTAGATATACAAAAATCACCATTAGGAACGAGATTGACATTGTATGTTACCAGACCCGGGCTTGTCATTGGAAGAAAAGGCAGTGGGATAAGGGACTTAACCTCGAAATTGGAGATAAAGTACGGCTTAACTAATCCTCAAATTTCTGTAAATGAATTGGAAGTTCCGGAATTAAACCCGAAGATAATGTGCAATCGAATTGCCCAATTAATAGAAAGAGGTACAGCCTTCAGGAGGGCAGCATTATGGACCGTTAATACGATAAAAAACGCCGGTGCTTTGGGTGTGGAAGTCACCATATCCGGAAAGCTTCGAAGCGAAAGAGCCCATTTTGAAAAACATTCATCAGGTATAATTCCAAAAAGCGGTAATATGGCAGATCGCGTAGTAAAAGAAGGAATTACACATGTATTGACAAAAATGGGAATAATGGGAATACAGTTAAAAATTGCCATAAAGGGTTCTGTGCCGCCGGAGTTTGAATTGATAACTAATTTTAAGGAAAACTCATCATTTGAAGAAGCTATGCCAACAAAAGACAATAATGATCTATCGGAATCTGAGAATTTGTCAAATTCCAAGTCAGGAGAAGATTTAGAAAAGGTTGCAATTAAAGAAGAGGTTAATCAGTAATATGGCTCGAAATAAAACTAAAACATTACGAGAATATAATGATAATGATCTTAGAGAAAAACTTCATGATTTAAAAGTGGATTTGGCTAAATTGCGATCTGAAGGGTCTAAAGGAACTTTAAAAAAAGAGGCTGGTGTAATTAGATGGAAACGTAGAGATATTGCCCGTGTATTAACATTATTAAACGAACGATCAATTAGAGGAATTAGCTAAATGCCTACACAATTTAAAGAATTAAATCACATTGCCATTATTGGAAAAAAAATCACTATTATGTCAAGCTCAAACAAATTTAATATTAATAAAACTGGAACTATAGTTAATGAAA
The DNA here is from genome assembly GCA_046715515.1 of Candidatus Nitrosocosmicus sp. Taxonomy (GTDB): domain Archaea; phylum Thermoproteota; class Nitrososphaeria; order Nitrososphaerales; family Nitrososphaeraceae; genus Nitrosocosmicus. Next base: position 949 of record JBKJYK010000170.1, on the reverse strand, counting down.
CTAAAAATATGATATATTTGTTAAATGGAAAAAATATCTCAACATTAAAAAAAATTGCTAAAAAGGAGATTACTTTAGTTAAAGTTTCCCATTCTAAAGGAGATTACTTTATAAATGGAAGGATGCTGCTTGGTAGACCAGAGGAAAAAATATTCAAAAATTAAGTGAGTGATATGACAAAAAATATTGGTATTCAAGTTAAAAGCCCTAAACGAACATGTACAAATAAAATATGTCCATTTTGTGGCTCCCTCTCCTTGAGAGGAAAATTAGTAACAGGGACTATAGTAAGCCATAAAGCAAAGAATATGGTGGTTGTTGAGCGGGAATATTCCCGTTTTGTTAGTAAATATAAAAGATATGAAAGGAGTCAATCCAGAATTCATGCTTTTATATCAGACTGTATCGATGCCAATGAAGGTAATAAAGTAAAAATAGCTGAATGCAGGCCACTATCTAAAACAATTTCATTTGCTGTTGTGGAGGTAAGTGAATAAGAATGTCGTCTAAATCAAGAGCTGTTTCTTCTCGTGGAGTAGCTGAATTTAGACCCTATGTTACCAGGGCATTGCCAATTATGGCAAATTTGGTTTGTGCTGATAATACAGGAGCAAAAATTCTGCAAATTGCACAAGTTACTAGGATCAAAGGACGACATTCCAGATTACCGGCGGCAGCTGTAGGAGACTTTGTAACTGTGACTGTTAAAAAAGGGCCCGCTGAATTGAGAAAACAGATCTTCGGTGCAGTGATTGTAAGACAAAAATACGCCATTCGCAGACTAAATGGTGTTAGAGTTTCTTTTGAAGATAATGCCGCGGTTTTGGTAACAAAAGAGGGCGAAATTAAAGGTACAGATATAAAAGGTCCTGTAGCTTCGGAAGCAGCAGAAAAATGGCCTCGTATAGCCAATTTAGGTTCTATGATTATATAGTGATATCTATGACTA
>JBKJYK010000169.1:0-9932 GCA_046715515.1 Candidatus Nitrosocosmicus sp. | reverse complement strand
AATTTTTTTATTCTATAGTTGGCAAAGTAAAAATTAATTGTCGGTTTCTACACAAGATATACAATACAACGGATCATGATGAGTTTGAGGTTATTTTCAATAGCTATGGTGGCATTATTTTCAATCTCGGTGTATATGGACCAACTGCCGGTGGCGACATTTGCTCAACAAGAGTTCTCTAGTTCCAATTCAAATTCAACCGAAGCAGTGACCTCAACCAATGATGCAGTTTTAAAATCCATTTTGATTGTTTCCCAGGTGTCAGTTTTAGGTATAACTTTTAACTATATATTTTTCCAACGAATCTCAGGCAAGAAATCAAAGGATCACACAGAAAACAAAGAAATACAAGATAATGATTATTTTTACGGTAATAACCAATACCTGGGAAGATTCACAACCATAGTATCGCTATCCTGTATATCTATAATGTTTTCTTCTACCGGCATAATATTGCTTTCGGCATACGAACTGTCAAAGGAAACAACACTGGATTTGTTGTCCACTTTTTCCATATTGCTTTCTGCCTCTGTCGGGCAAGTCTGGACAATAAGAATTGCAACCTCCTTGTTAACAATGGGGTTGGTTATTGCCCACTATATCCTAAAAAAACGGGCCGCAAAGAAAAAAACTAAAGGTGATGCCCATATAGAAAATTCCTCAAGGAAAACACCAAATTCTATCGTATGGATACCTTTGATGGTAGTTGTTGTAGTCATCTCAATAAACCTTTTTTCAAACAGCATGATTAGCCATAGCAACGCGCTGCCGTTTTTCCCCTCTTTGGCAATATCTCTAGATTGGATTCATTTTATATCAGTTTCCATTTGGATTGGGGGTCTGTTTTATCTGTAACCGTTTTGCCGAAAGGCCTAAAGCTTTCGCCTCAAAACCATTATTCTGAAAAAACAAACACAGATAATAATAATAATAATAATGGTGATAAAGATGAAATCAGAAACAGCATAAAAAATACGCAGCACATTTCAATTTTGCTAATGTGTTTTTCCTTTGTTGCTGTTGTGGCTCTCACGATTATTGGGATTACGGGGCTGTATTTGGGTTTGGTTCATCTGCAAAATATGAACGCCATTTTCAACACATCCTATGGAAATATCCTCATCATAAAACTCTCTCTTGCGTTTCCGTTGGTTTTTCTTGGCAGATACAACCAACTCAAAATCCAAGATTATGCCAAGTCTTCAAAAAACATTCTTCAAGCAAAAAATTTCAGCAATGATAACTCAAATAATACCGTTATTATGACCCATAATGAAAAGGGACTGAATTTTTTCAAAGTCGTCAACAGGTCCATCAAAATAGAGTCGTTAATTGGCATCTCTGTGCTTGTGGCTGCCTCATTTCTTTCAGTGACATCCCCACCATCTCTATCGACATCTAACCCGGATTTCATTGCAAATGGAAATGATAGTAATGCCGGTCTCTCATCAACCGACACCATCACTGCAGACTTTTCCGCATTAGCTATAGTCTTGTCAACTATCATATTGATATTGGGTATAATCAACTTTAGAAAAAATCAACAGAATATAAAAGATGTAGCAGTCATATCCTGACAACCAACCCATACAATAGTGCAAAAGGAGCAAAAGGCAGTTGGACATCAAAGTAAAAACCGGCTACTGTGTATTTCATGGTGGTTCAACTATTGGCGGCCGCTGGAGGAGTCCTGAAATGCTAACTGGATTTCTTTATGCGGGTAAAAAGGCAATAATCTCCTTATGATTTGCCATTTGGACAAAAAACATATTGATCTTATGAAAAGGGATGTGGACTTTTTTTTGTGTGAGTTTGTCGTGTTTCTCTCTTTCCGATATTTTGTGTTTGAGTATGCTTTAGAAAAAATTGTTTCGATAACCCTAATATCAAAAAAAATCAAAAGCAATGTAATTTCACACAGACAACCAACAATCAACAAATAAAGTTTCCCAAAAATAAGTTCTGCTTGACATTGATAGTGAAATAAAGACTGATACTGTGGCTGATTATTATGGTGGGTGGATTATCCTCTAATGATAACTAATCAACATCCTATCCGTAAAGAATAAGTAAAAAAAATATTAGGATGTGTGTCCGTGTTCTTTAGTTGACAGTTCGGATATCTCATTGACTCCTATAACAACAGTACTGGTCGATGGGAAGTCTATATCGTCTGTAGAGTTATTTTGTATTGCAATATCTGTTATAGTGTTTGCGGCATCAGATGCTAAGTCAACATGGTATAAACACAGTTCACCGGCATTTGAAAGCTCAGAAACGAATTCCAGTTCAGATGAACTAACATTAGGAGCTTGTCCCACTAATACATTGACATTTGTTGCATTTTCCGTATCGCAAGGCAGTTTTGCAGCAACATGGCCACTTACTATTTTGTAAGGGGTAGTGTCATAGAGGTGGATGAAGCTACCTGCAGGTAATGTTACACCTTCTAATAGTACCATTGCAGAATCCCTTACCACGTGTCCAGGTGAAGTTGCATTTTCGGTCTCATCATTCGCTGCTGCATTTTCTGTAGCATTGGTTTGGGACTGATTTGCGGTTTCTTGGGAGTAAACGCTCCCATTAATTGAAATTAGGCCGGAAAATAGTACAAAAGATATGAAGATTGATAACGTTGTACTTGTATATTTTTTCATATCATTTTAACATCTGAGTGATTTATGTACTTATTTGTACAATCGCCGAACTACTGTTTTTTATGAGTTGTTTTGTTGTTGATGCATATATAGATGTAGAAGAATTTCTCGGCTAATTCTAAACAAAAGAACAGAAAATCGCATATAGGGACAAACTATTTCGCATTGCCTGGCATCAGTTTTACAATGCAAGGCAAGTCGGGTTTACCTGTAGTTTGTTTTATGTTGCGCATTACTATGTTACCAAAGGGTAAAAAAAACATACATCACAATAGTGGATGGATAGATTTAAAAGCATTATTTATTCTGCAAATGAACTTGGACTTTACCATTAATGCTACCAATAGTATCTAAGAAAGGTTTCAATATCAGACATATAAATTCAAAAAACCGTATTTTTTTATGGTAAATGACAAAAGAACAGGTTTAGTGTTTGAGAATCCCGAAATACAAAGGGATTTAGCTGCGAATGATGATGAATTAAAAGATATAACCTTAGGAACGGGTTTTGAGGCAATCACGGACATTGAAACAGGCTCTGATGGTTTTTTGTATGTATTGACATTTGACGAGGAAGAAGATGGCGAAGGAAAAATATACAGAATCACCCCATCAAATGGAGTCAATACAGTAGTTCCCGAATAGTTACCCCAACTTCATCATACAAATAGTTATAAAAAACAAATAAACCTTCATAATTTAAAAATATTTATAACTATTGTATTTTTACCTCAACTTCTTTTTAAATACATATTAAATATATTGTGTTTTTAGTAATCTTTATATTAAAATGGGATTATTTATACCAAAATCAAAAAATGCATGAATTTGTTATTGGATTACGCCCTATCGATGAGATTATGACCAGCATTGAATGGGTATATTGTTATAAAAAACGGAGCAAACAATAATAAAATCAGTAAATATGGATAGACATTGTGTCCTCCAAACATTGATATTAATCACAGTTTTTTGAAAATATCTCTAGGGTAAAATCATATTTCTTGCTGTAGGGGCAGAAATGTTTTAATAAGCAAGAAATTTTATTAAGCAAATGAATGCCCAAAAATATTTTACAAAAAAAGCATTGACTTTCAGCATATTTATGGCAATATTCGTTGGAATGACATTTGCCCTAGGTGTTACATTAGCAGAGAACACCAAGGTATTGGCGCAACAAGATCCGCAGCAACAGCAAAATCAATCTTCTGTACCTCACAATGCAAAAGGACACCAATCTCATCAGGTTGTTATCTTTCAAAATTCAAGTGATGGTGTAAGATTTTCAGGCACGGTCACTTTCAATTTGTCAAAGCCTGCTGATGTCATCTCATTTGATGATCTTACAGGAAAACAGCCCACAAATAACACAAAAATATGGGAAGTTGGCGACAAAAAATTTGCTACCACAGCACTTTTAAAAAATGTCACTCAAGGATCGGTTAACTTTAATGGTAGTGGCATATTGGCACACAGCACCCAAAGTGATCTATACAATGGCTCCTTCACCCTGAACAGTACGGCCATTAGCAATAGTGATAGTGGCAGATAACCCTTTTTATCCAAAACCCATTTTGGGTTCGAATATGACTGTATAGTATTATTACAAAATGTTGAAACAGTAACAACAGCTTTAGAGAACCCAAGAACCAGTGTAAACCTGACAAAGAATCACTAATGCTGTAAAAGTGTTACCTGTCTGTACTTTTTCATTTTCATTTTTTTTATTTTAATGGGTTGGTGTGTGTGTATTTGATGTATGCTGGAGATGCTGTGCCAAAGCTGGCTATCGCCTATGAGTTTTAGTTGTGATGCTTAAGCAGTCTCTGGTGGTTTTATTGATTCCTTGATATTTTGTGTTGTTATATTTCTACCGTAGTCTAAATTGTCAGTTAAATCTATTGATTTCGGCATTACAATCTCCATATACACCGCATAAGTTGCAACGGCAATAGACATCCAAGTAAGTTAGTTTGATTGATACAATGTGTCTAATGCCATATGGATGCAAAAGATGATATGTTTAGTTACATAACCACTCTAATCAAGTTTTACTATTAATAATGTTGTTTTTGCAATTGTTTCACCACTGCCCTTGTTCAAATACTGCCAGTGAATAACCATACTGTTTTTCCTAATATGGTGAGTTAAACTCATAAAACATTCGAAAAATCAGTATGCCAAAGATGGAAGAAAAGGGGTCAATGGTTGTTGGTATGGGCCAATAGTCATAAGGTTTGCAGGCCAACCAATTTGATAGCCATTCTCAAGCAACCACCTGATTACCTCGTAATTACGGGCAGGTGCAAAAAAACCCGGACCAAAAATTGCAGACGCATTAGATATCAGTGCCTTCAGGTCCTTGTTTGACTTTGCAACCGCGTGACCCATTATACCTATACCTGCCGCGTAGCCTGTAATGGCGCCATCTCGCTCTGTTATGGTGGCGACACCTTGTTCCACCGCTTGACGCAACTCCATTTCCCTTGTAAACCCGTAAACCCTTGTGCAAAGCTCGTTGCAAACAGAAATATCCCCGTCATCATCATGAACAGGGCGAACACTGGCACTGCCTGCATCAAATACGCCTTTTGGCTGTTGCCTTTGCATCAAAAACAAAGGCTCACGGAGGATGAAGCCTGACTTTGTATACAACACAAAGGAACGAATGTGACTTGGCGATTGCACCAATCTAATCTGGTCATGGTTTTGCCTATGTGCCTGATCTAGAGCCGCATCCATCAACATCCTGCCTATACCAAAGCCCTCCGCAGAGGGATGAACCGTAAGTGGACCTATAACTGCCACAGACGAGGACGGAAACCTATGAAGGAATATGCTTCCTAATATCTTGCCTTGTAACTCTGCTAAAACGCCCCATGAATTTGGATTGTCAAGAAGCGTTCTGATAAGCCCTATGCCAAATTCTTCAGAAGGCTGCTCTGAAGGATAGCCATGGGCAGAGGAGATGGTTTTGTGCGCCTCATATCCAATCCTGCCACAGCTTTCTGCATCAGTTTGCTCTATGGGCCTAATCCCTATATTCAATTATATATGCAGAGATCATTTCCATAAAAAGCATTTCTGCCAAAAGTAATAATGTGTTGCATTACCCGATCCAATTAGGACGCCGACTGGTACAAATGAACTATCCGAATTCCGATATTTAACAGCATGTTTTTTCTTATTCTGTGTAACCATATGCTTAAGGTCTTGCCAAGATATATTTTTAATTCGGCAGAAGAAACAGCATCATGAACCACAATCAGATACACTTTAGGGCAGAATTCGCCATAGAGGTGGAAAAACAGGGGAATACAAGAAACTGGTGGAGGATATTAGCAGAATGGTGGAAGCTAACGAACCAGGTACACTAAATTATAAGTTTTATATAGATGATTCTGAAACAAAGTGCATTTTAAATGACACATACGCAAATTCAGAGGTTGTATTTGCTCACATCGCCGGCGTTGCATCTCAAACAATACTTCCAAAGATTTTCGGGGTCTCTAAGATAAGTAAACATGATGTTTGCGGAAACCCAAGCAAGGAATTGCAAAAAGTGCTAACAGGTTTTGGTTCCCAAACCTACAGTCCATTTGCCGTCTTCAGTCGCGGCAGTTAGGCAAAACCCATATACCAAGCCTTTTTACGGTCTATGCCTTCTGCGTTCTTAACACCATGGTGTTATCATCTTCCAAATCTATGGAATTACCATTTTGTAGATCAACAGGGTCCACGGATTCCAAAATTCATAATAATATGAATTGCATAAAATTGCCTGTTGGTTTTTTTCTCTTCTCTTCATCATCGAGCATGGGAAATATCATTCGATGTTGATTTTTATGATTTAATTTCAAGTTGCTCCATTTTTGACGGATATGGTATTTCCAACCTTCTGGAAGCGCACTTATTTTTATTGCCATTCTCATGGTTTCAATGTTTTCAATGATCTTTAGCAACATAAAGGCGAATGATATCCCCAACTGTGACATTATTTTTGTCTCTTTTGGTGATCTCTATCCTGTCACCTGTTTGCACTTCTCCCTCCTTTAAAACCCCAAAGTAAATGCCTGGACGTCCACTTGCCAAAAATTTTCTAATTATTTCCATACTCCCAAACCTGACGCCCAGTTTAAAACACGACATTCTAGGCTGTGTTGTCACTATCTTGGCAGATCCTATTTGAAACTGATCACCAATATTAACAGTGCCTTCAATTAATCATTCGGTGTTGAGATTCTCTCCAAACATTCCCCCATACAATATCTGCATTAGGAAATAGTTTGCTCAGTAACCATAATGCTCTGCTGGATAAGAATATGCTGCCTTGTCTACCCCACCGTGAACTGTTAAATCGGCCTGTTTGTCGCCTTCAAGGTTAATTTTTTGCAGTGTAATGTGGCCTCTGATTGGCTCCTTGAAAATTGCAGTAGTTATGGTTTGCCCATTAAAGATTACTTTCTTTGGAAGCCCAACATTCACAGAAAGTACTTTTATAACTAAACAATACGTACAACTGGTTATTTATTCATGGGAATTATGCATTATTTCGGGTTGCAGATCCCGTATTCAATCCGGGTCGGAGTCAAAAATCATCATTCTTTGGTATTTAGAACCTAATACTGTCGGACATAGAAATCTTTTTCTTGTTTCGGCCCTCTAAAGCGGATTCAACTGGATTGAAGGTATATTTCTATTGTTAGTAACAATTATGCGAAATATGACACTTTGGACCCGAATATTGTCCGGTCATTTTTGTGCCCATGTCAAACTTGCATATGTTTTAGGGTTTACACTATATTATTTACAAACACAGGTGATGGATCAATGGTATAGAGATAATTAAATGTCATAAAATAGAAAATAACAAGGATCAACCAGACCTAGCCCTAAATATTTATTTGTTATAGGCTATCTAATTGATGATGAAAACTGTAAAAACTGTTTCTTGAAATTTATTGCAGATACTATTCCGGAACCATAATTCTAGTGGCTTCATCCCAAGGGGAATCATTTTGGCAGCATGTGCTTCAAATAGGGTTGATATGCCTTTTGTCAATACTTTTGAATACGTGAATATAATTTTGTATCAATCTGATTCGTCTGCTTGTATTATTTAACCTGCCGGATATTTCTTTAGGTCAAATAAATGATTTACTAAAATTAAGATTTAACATAACGAACACTGTATTTTTAAAATAATTATATTCTTATATGTGGAGAGTTTTTATAGCATAAATATTACAAAAAACAAATAATCTTAAAGTTCTTTATATCATATTATATTTGATGATTATATAAAAGGAAATAGGGATGATAATAGACATAGACAGGGATACAAATAGTCAAACAGGGAGTAACGAAAGTAGTATTAGTTCAACTATTGGAAATGAACATATTTTTGACTTACAAACACTGTTGTCGCAAAGACAGGATATGCTTTGGAAGGTTCTACATGAGCGGTACAAATACAACACATCCATAAAGAGAGGTCAAAATTTTCTGCTCAAGCACATTGATTCTAAACTTTCCCTTATTGTGATGTACGCGGATTTAGTTGGGTCAACAAGGATGAGCATGGAATTGCCGGTAGAAAATATGGCCAAGATAATAAAAGCATTTTCACATGAATTATCTTCAGTTGTTGAGAGCTATGAGGGATTTGTCTTAAAATACGTTGGTGATGCAGTTATTGCGTTTTTTCCAATCGGTTTTAACAAATATCTTGCTTGTGATAAATCATTCCGATGTGCAAAATCCATGATTAATGTAATAGAAGAGGGCATAAATCCTATTTTTGAAAAAGATGGCTATCCAAAAATAGCTGTTAAAATGAGCATGGATGAGGGGGAAAATGTGGCTATTCAATATGGGTTCGATAAAAGCGCCCCAATAGATTTGATCGGATATCCGATGAATGTAGCAGCAAAAATGAATTCGTTGACAGCACCGAACAAAATATCGGTTGGAAACAATATATTCGAATTCCTTCATCCCTCTATAAAAACAGAATTTCACAAAATTCCTTTGGATGAAAAAGATTGGAAATATGTAGATCATAAAAACAATTCGCTTTACAGAGTTTATGCAACATAGCTTATTAAGAAAATTGTTACTAACTATATAACAAATACATTTTTTTTATAATAATTCATTTAAAGTTAGTTTGACACAAATTTATAAAACGAAACATATTATTATTTTCTAACAATAGCCTTCGGATTTATTAAAAGATGTGTTTAGTAGAATCTGAACGCAAATACTGTTGCTTATTATCAAAAATCTCTAGGGATTGCAAATAGATCAGATCAATTGTTAAACAAATTGGATAAAAGCCAGATTCAAAATAACATTTCAAAATAAGCCTTTTTAAAGAATTACAGGCAATATTTTAATCAATCCAATTATTTACTATATGTGTGTTCCATTTGAATGGGAGAACTTATTATTGTTATAATTGTGATGATTTCTGTTAGTCTATTTTGTTGTTCATTATGAGAAGAAAATGAATTAAATGATAGATCATAAAAAGGACCTTGTATTATTAAATAGCCGCAACAGTCTTTTTATAATTGAAAAAACTGATCAATGTAGAAAATGGAAAAGGGTCAAAAAATCATTATCCTTATATCAATAGTGATTATCGGCATAACTGCAGTAGTAATTGCAGCCATTTCACCATATGCTTTTGAAGAGCAGTGTAAACAAAAAGCCAAAGAGATCTTGAATAACCTGTATTCTACTGAAGGGGGTAAAGAGGCGTTTCTCAGATCTAACAGTCAAGGATTGCTTTCCAGTGAGGGAAAGGGGGATTTACAAAACTTGAAAAATGTGATAAGTCAATGTCCCAATTTAAAATCCATGCCTGAAGAGCAATTGGGTATTGATCTCTCTGCTATGAATATACATTAGATTCTGCCATCGAATATCATGGATTTCAAGAGTTATCATTTAGGTAACTATAGGTGTGCTCTTTTTCATTGAAAGTATCTTTAGTCGGGCTAAATGTTGTTGGGCTTAAACATTCCCTGTGCTTTAAGTTATACTTCAATTATACCTCAAAAGTACCACTGAAAGCCACAGATAACATATTCTGCAGAAGGTTGGTTTTTTATGCGTTCTATTTTTGGGTTCAGAAAAAATAGTTTCGTGAGACTATGACATTCTTTAAGATAATGTGGTCGAAAAACCATAAATGGAATTTGTAAAGACCGTTATCTTTTTGACCAGTATCATTTTTTATTCTTCAACTATGTTGTTTTTGTTAAATGC
>JBKJYK010000168.1:0-3067 GCA_046715515.1 Candidatus Nitrosocosmicus sp. | reverse complement strand
TAAAAAAGTGATAAAAAATGAAATTTTTAGATCTCAGATTTTTCATCCTGTTTATGTGGGGATTGGTTATGATAGCCTGCCTTTCCATTATTTTTATCGTAGCACCAATAAGTAAACAACAACAACAAATAACCCAAATATACTCGATAACGATTATTCAAACCTCAATTATTCAAGCGATTTTAGCAGTTGTAATAGTGGGTGCATTGATATATGTATTAAACAAATTTAAAAAAATTTACCTATATAAAAAGTTATTGGGTAAAGAAAAAGGTTAGTCTAATTCTGCCTTATATACTTGAATAAGCTTGGAAAACCCTTTTTCTTCTACAAAATTCCATATTTTACCACAGATTGGGCAATTAATTACTTTGTCATTTGAGGAATATTCGAGTTGATAATGGCTACATCTGATTTGGAATTCGTATTTTATTGATTCTAATTCTTTGATGTTATTAATGTCCCTGACAGAATTTTCTGTCAATAACATTTGTTGCAATTTCCTTAATATATTCTATTGATTTTGGCAATATCTTTCCATAAAAGAATCCCTTGTATGATGCAAGAATAGTTAGCATGTACTTTTGCGAAATTCTATAAGCATGTAGTAAATCTATATATATTTATAAGTTATATTTAGTTTTATTGGAAAATGCGAGTTCTGATGTCCGAAAAATTCAGTTTACGGGAAGATCCACCTACATACTATCATTACCAAAAAAATGGATTGAAGAAATGAAACTAAAAGCCGGGGACCACGTTTCCATATCCAGAAACTCTAATAACTCATTATCTATTATCCCAGAACAGGAAAAAAGACTACAAGGCTCGATAAATGAGGTTACTACTTTGGTTTTGATTGATGAAACCCCAAATACCTTGAAGAGAAAAATTGTATCAATTTATCTATCAGGATATAACCTTATCAATCTGAAATCAAAAACTGGGCGAATTCAACCGATACAGAGAGAAGCAATTAGGGAAATAGTGCGACGAAGTTTGATTGGGACCGAAATCATTGCAGACTCGTCGGATACAATTACAATTCAAGTTTTATTGACATTACCCGAGTTATCAGTCAATACTGCAGTAAGAAGAATGTTCCTAATAGCATCTTCAATGCATAGAGATGCAATAACTGCATTAAAAGAAAAAAACCACGAAATAGCAAATGGCGTGATCAAATCCGATGATGAGGTAGACAGATTCAGTCTGTATATATTTAGAAACCTGGTAATGGCAACAAATAACGAAAGAATCCTTCAGGAGATAGGATTAAAAAACCCGTCCGATTGTCTCAGTTATAGGGTTACAGTAAAAAGTATTGAAAGGGTGGCCGATCATGCAACTAGAATTGCGATAAAGTCCATGGAAAATCCTTATCCAATTCCCGTATCTGTAATGGATAAGTTAGAAAAGTTAAGTAACTGCTCACTAGAGGTTTTAACCCCATCGGTGGAGGCGTTTTTGAGACGAGATTATCATTTAGCAGATAAAATAGCAGACAAATCAGAAAATGTGTTAAACTTGGAAAAAGAACTTATGAAGTTCTTGGATTCTGAAGAAAATAAAACTGCAAATGCCCAAAATACCAATGCTAATGTCAAATTGATATTAGAAGATATTCGCAGAACCGTAGAGCATGCTAGTGATATTGCAGAATCTGCAATGAATCAAACTGTCGGAGAAATAATTAAAATAGAAAAAAGATTAGGCGTTACCTTGTAGGAATATCTCATTTATTTTAAAGCATAAGGCACAATGTACGTTACAATTATCATGCAGACAAATTGATTGGAGGGAATTGCAGTTAAAGCACCATACTAGTTTGTTCACGGAATAAAAAAAATAATAATATTTATAAATATTTCTGATAAATGAATCAATAAATTATAACTAATTGCTAAAGCGTAAAATAAAAATATTAAAGAGCAGAATTGCCTCTTGATTTAGTTCTTATATCTATTGCATCCTGAATATCGGTTATGAAAATTTTGCCACCTATTTTATTGCTTAAACTGTCTAGAAGGCTTTTTACAATGGTATCAACCAGTTCATCTTTTACCACAGTTTCAATTTTTGTTCTGGGTATAAATTCAGGAGTATACTGCATAGTACCCCGCCCAACTGAGACTGGCTCAGCCTTTATATTTCCTTTTCCCTGGATACGATAGTGGTGCATTCCGCCTATATTGTTATCTTTTAAAATTCCACTAACAGTATCTATTTCTCGATCTGGAACTATTACCTCAATTTTTTTCATTATTACTAATCAACCATCCTTTTTTTTATATAACATGTTTAAATGATCAATGTGTTCTTTGCAATGCATTGAAATGTATCATAAATCCATTGTAAAATATTATATTTATAATTTGTATGTTAATTACTGTGTATGTATTGTTTCATATAAAAGTATTCAACATAACCGTGTTTGATGTATTTTGATTTGCGATTCCGGTTGCTAAATGAAGGCTGCATGGTTAATCAGCCTACAGTTTTTTGTTTATACCCTCCAATTACCACAGAAATAGACAATTTTATGCTCTATTACAAATGATTGTGGTTTTAATACCAATAAATGCTGCAATTTGTAAACGAGGCCACAATGATGAGAATTAGTTCCATTGCATTTTTTATTATGGTTTTGTAAGATAGTTATTTGCATATAAAACACATCATTAAAAAGATTGGATCTTCTTTATTTTACACAAAAATTTAAATGAGAATTTATAAAAAACCTGTTTTATTTATGACTAATAGTTGTATTGCAAATTTGCTACTAGAATTCTAAAGTGCGCAATATAAAGTATGATTGTTTTATTTTATTGTGCATATGTCAACCAAAACCCGTTATTTTGCAGTAATGTTTTTATTTGTTACGCTAATTACCCTGTACCCTTCAAAAACTGGAGTTTCCTATGGACAAGCAAGTTTTTATTCTGATAGTCCATTGATAGCTGAAACAACTGAATGTATATCCAGTCTGATGACAAGTACTATTGTTGGTGCCAGTGAGAATTGTACTGAAATGATAAATACAGTTGATCCCATATCTAATACTGGT
>JBKJYK010000167.1:0-4298 GCA_046715515.1 Candidatus Nitrosocosmicus sp. | reverse complement strand
TGGACTATTGTCCATTACTCATTTTTTTCTGCATCTAATTCTAGTTCTTTTACGTCAAATCCTTGTTCCTTTATTGTATTCACTACTGAAGATATTTTTTGCATTGTTTGAGATACATCACTTGTTGGTTGTGTACTGATTTCAAGTTCGCATTCTTTTGCTTTTAGTCCCTGTTGTTCCATAGCATCAAATACCGCAGAAATTTTTTGAGGGAATTGTGTTCCACCATCTGATCCAATATCCATTTCGATACTGAATTCTTTACTATCAAGCTGTTGTTGCTTTACAGAATTTATTATTGTATTAATCTTCTGAGAAATTTGTGAAGCATTAACTGCTCCCGTCTTAAACTCAATTTCAATCTTCATTAACAATTATAGAATAACATATCATATATAGATCTACGACCTGGAATACATGAATATAGGGAAGAGGACAAAAGAGACAGAGAAAGGTCATTAAGTTTAAAGATGTTTTTTAATTCATATACAGGAAAATTGTATTCTGTATAGAAAATGATTATTACATGGATTTTATGGGTAAAGGTTGAATATATACAATTATAGTTAATCTCTTGTTTGATAAAAAGGCTCTTTTAACTTAAGAAAAAATTTCTTTATTGTGTTGGCCAATGAATAAGTTAAGCCGATTATTAAAATGTTTTAATTTGCAGTTCTTTTTGTTGCAGGGAAAATAATCATCAATGCCCTTTTTACTATAATGTATTATATTGTCCTTTTAATGATGCTTTTCTCTTAAGAGGACGTATGTAATGTAAAGTTTCAAGAGTCCGCATGCTTGTGGAGACCAAGTACCACCATCTGTTAAAACTGATGATGACTATATTCATTTACTACTTTAGATAAAAAACGCTCAGTTACAAACATATTTCGCTCTTTTGATATGTTATGCTTATTGCAAGGATTTCTTTGTTATTAGGCTCGAGAGTAATCCAGAGCCAGATGAATTATGATCCGATTTTAACCAAGTTTTCATCAATGATGAATAAGTCAATCTTCTTTTTCTTTGACAAGATTTTCGGAGGTTTTACTTTTGTATCTATTTCTAGATTGAATTGACTTATTTTAACAAACCATTTTAAAGCCTTTGCAGTGTTCCTAAATGATAAGCCCAGGGAGTACAATTACAAACCATAACCAATGTATTTTGAAGGTTTTCTGTTTCTGGCATTCATAAAAGAGACGGAACATTTGCAATATATAGACTTACTTGGTAGGGTTGAAAAACGACTACGTAAATCTACTTTACTATTGAAGGTGATATATTGTACATTATGTAAACAAATGGACCCTAACGGGGTACGAAGTTAACAGGGATATAGAAATAGATTTAATTTCTTGTTTTGATAATAAAGGTTCAAGTCCCACTTTCGACGCTTTAATATTTTTATAATATATATAACTCGTATTCATAAGTTTAAAAATAAATCAAGAATTTAGCCCATGTTTGTATTACATCCCTTTAACCCAGGCCAATAGGTCAAGATCTAAAATAAGTTAAAATAAAATAGATTATACTCATAGCATTGATTGAACCCGCTTCCCTACCCAAATCAAACTTCCTTGGGTCCATGTCAAATTTGACTATATTTGTGGGTTCATAATATTGTCGTTATAACAAATTGGATATGATTATAGTATATAATTACTAGATCAGCAAGGAAAAGAAAGTAATGACAATCGAGCAGATTTGTTCCTTAATTTAGAGGATTAACTGTTTTGGTTTTAGGCAGGGCTTTATTGTTAAAATACAATGGCATTAAGGAAAACAATTCTCATATTATAGAGACTAGCAATAACGTTATCAGTTTCATGAGTAATGTCATTAAGGGGCTAGGGCGATAAAATTCCAATTGACCTATCTGTTGATTATGCTTGTTGAATTGGAGAAGGTTCAAGTTATGTAGTTAAATTTATGAGCAACAATAATAACTTCGATTCTACGCTAAAGAGAGAAACTATTTTTTTATATTTAAGGCAATTATAAACAATATACTTTGTTGTTCCTCTTCTTTTGTGACAATAGTATATAGCAACCTGTAGGCGATGGGTCATTTAAAACAAAATAAAATAATAGCAGGAACTAGTCTTCTAATCATCTCATTTGTGACAATATTGATGATTGGTACTTTTGCAATCGTTGCCTCACTGATTTAAGAAGCAGACGCTGTCAAAGAGACCTCAGGGAAGAGTGGCTATCAATGTGGTAAAGGAAGCGCAGTACTGTGTTTTTACTTGTGATGCAGGTGTTGCGTTAAGCGGTGCCGTAGTGCTGCCTAACCATGCCATGCTGATAATAGCAGAGCAATTTGGAATCTGTAAACTGGCAGGATTGGCCTTGGCATGGACCATGTTCGGGAAACTGACTGGCTGGCCCCGCCAATGGCTTTAAGTCATAATCTGAGCAATTTATAAAAAGAATGTTATTTTTATATTGGCGTTTATAGAATTACAAAATGCTCAAACTCAAGAAACTAATTTAAAAAAATATGGAATCAATTTA
Source organism: Candidatus Nitrosocosmicus sp. (assembly GCA_046715515.1). Lineage (GTDB taxonomy): Archaea > Thermoproteota > Nitrososphaeria > Nitrososphaerales > Nitrososphaeraceae > Nitrosocosmicus. The sequence continues at coordinate 1,775 of JBKJYK010000167.1, read as the reverse complement.
GATAGGTTTTGAATTGCTTATAATCTGTAGCGAATGTATCGATATTATGAAAGGTTATGATAAAACAAATAACAAAAAAACTAATAGCAAAAGAATTGTTGCTTTTTCTATAATAGTCGGAATCGGCATTACAATAATATTTTATTATCTTTTATCGCCATTGTTTATCTCAACAGAAATAAACGAGCCACTTCCTTCTAACGCATTTTCTCCGTCATTTCAGGAGTTTGAGGAAATGACGGAAGCACAAAGGACTCAAGCAGCAAACAACATGAGCAATCATGACAAAAATCAAATACTGGTTCAATATGCAAAAGTTGGCAATAGTGGTAGAATGGATGAAAATATGGATAATAACAACACACTTACCCAAGTAAACAGCAGCAGGAGTGGATCCTTTATTGGTGTTGATGATGGAGTACACAATGCAGAAGGCATTGCTAAAATAATCCCTCTAGAAGATAATAAAAACATCTTAAGATTAGAAGGCTTAATGGCTACAAATGGTCCCGACCTGTATGTATATTTGGCAACAGATCAGAGCGCATCCGACTTTGTTGACCTCGGACGACTAAAGGCCAATAACGGCAATCAGAATTACAATATACCTTTGGCAACGGATTTGTCGAAATACGATACGGTCTTGATATGGTGTAAGGCGTTCTCAGTTCTATTTGGCAGTGCGGAACTAAAGATATAGAGATATTTCTCTGTTAATCTGTTTTCATATAATAAATGTAAATCATGTACCCGAATACATGGACCAAAATATTAATTGTGTATAATCAGGGTATTGATTGATTCAAATGCCATTATTGAATGGTGTCTTCGTGTTACTAGTCTAAATTTACTAACTTCTGCTTTCTCTGCTTTCACTCATTCTTAATTTAAAAGAATAAAAACTACGGAAAACTCTATATTTTATCTATTTTCATCAGAAATATTCAAATCATATTACAACATTAATAATAACTCTAAAGGTATGTAGGTATATTTCTATGACCATGTAATCTTTAGTAATACCGCTAATCCCACAAGCTCTGTAAAATGTATTCCTAGAATATAGGGATAGAATTCTAGAGAGTATAACGGAGCCATTACAAAATAAGCATATACTGCTATTACATTTTGTGACACCATCATTATTGAAAAAAACATTAACCCCAAGGTAAAAACTGCTTTACTTGATTTGTATATTCTAACATATATAAACAGCAAGACGATCCACGAATTTATAACATAGTAAATCATCAATCATACAGTGATTCTCATTTCCTTGTAATCGTTGTCAAGGGAAAGGGATTTCATGTACATACTTTTACATTTGGATAAGTAAATAATATTGATTTATAATACTATAATAACAACAGGTAAAACATCAGGAAATCAATATTTTTAGTCTAAATTAAGATCCTACTTATTTTTATTAAAATTGGATATATTTAATGTATGTTACAACCAATGAATTATTGATTAAATTAAACTATAATCAAACATTTTCAAAATCCATTTTATGCACTACAATGATTGCAATGTCTTTATTTATTGCGGAAAATATGTATGGTATCTCATCACCATACACACCCCATAATACGGATCAATTAGTTTATGGTATTAACTCAACAAATTATACAGGAATTGAACAGGACACCAAAGCCTTTTTGCTAGACCTGAAGGCAAAAAACAGTCCGCCAATAAACACCTTGCCACCTGACGAGGCCCGAGCAGCCCTATCCGGATTTCAATCCTCATATCCTGTTAAACTACCTCAAGCA
>JBKJYK010000166.1:0-10817 GCA_046715515.1 Candidatus Nitrosocosmicus sp. | reverse complement strand
ATTGTTCAAAAATTACTTAAAAAATGAATAGTTTTTTGTTGAGGTGTTATAGAATAAAACGTCTTTGTTTTATGGCATCTTCAATTTTTTCTTAACTGCCAATTACATTTGTGGTACATATCAAGTTTCAAAAAAGGGGTCTATTTTTTGCTCTGCTGAGACTGCGTTTGCATTATTGGCATGCTCTTGCCTATGAGCATGATAAACATGGTCTTCTAGTTCATCTTTATTCCGAGCAGTCAATCCGCAAATTGAACAAGTCTTTTGTTTAGGTTCGTCCTTATTTATTTCACGGCGGCTCATAACATAACATTGCAAATATTCTATTTATGACTTTATTTTGCCACCAACTGCCTGTTGCCTTATTTACCGCTGTGGCCGATATAAACTCCACAGATAGGGGAGTCAAAGTTGTATTGGAACTTTTGGGTGTAAAAGAGGAAGATATTGCGATAAACGCCTATGATGGGAAGTTGGAGGTATTAACAAATGCTCCTCACAAAAACTATCACAAACTTATTGAATTACTCAAAGAAGTGGATACTGAATCTGCAAGGTTTACATACAATAATGGGGTTTTGAAAGTAACCTTCAAAAAAAAGAACTATGCCAGACCTAGGCAAAAAGAGATAACAATAGAATAACACTTTACGTGTTTTGGTTATCTTTTATTTTCCTTAGTTTTGTTGCAATACATAAGATAAAAAAAAATCGAAAAGTTATATTTAGCAATCTGGGGATTAACGAAGTAATAGATGATAGGCCGTATAATCATCGGTATAATCGCGTTGATAGTGATATTTGTAATAATTGGTTTCTTGATAAAAATCATTGCTTCTATTCTCATAGGACTTATCGTGTTGGCAATTGTTGTTGTTGGAGGGTGGTGGATTTACAAAAAATTTATCAAAAATGGATAGAGATATTGTTGTAATGGCAGCTAGAATTGAATTGTTTCCGTTTAACCGTGCTTCGATGCCTTTAGGGATGGTGTTCTCACTTCTGAGACGAAGTGAAAGGTGACGGAACAATGAATGTTAAAACTTTAGTGTCACCTATAAAAGAACTGTTGAAATGATGGTGCCGTTTAGCTAAACGGATTGCTCTGGTGTATATTGCTTTTCGGTAAATAAATTCGTATGGATAAAATTGGTTTTACTCCCTCATCCATATTGGATAAATCGCATTTTGGCCGATCCCTTTTGCATTGGTAATACTGATTGTGAAACTGCCTGTGAAACAAAAAAAAACATTCTTTGAATTATGATGAGGTATTTTATCTCTGTTCGGTGGTAATCTGAAAAAAATGGTCTTTGCATAATGACTGACTAGTCAGTTAGTTTATTTAGTACTTGCTTTAATCACAGGTGTGAAAAAAGAAAGAAATCACGGATTTTTAAATCTAAAGATGTGTCCATTGGATTTATCCGTAATTCTGTTTATTGTGGCCACTGCAGGCTCTATTTTACAAATAGGCGGAACAAGCTGGGATATTACTTCCCATTTATTGCAGTTGCCTGAAACCTTCTTTACGCCATCGCATACTCTGCTTTATATTGGCATAGGTTTGTTGGCCCTATCTTCAGCATTTGCGCTTCATTTATTCTACAAAAACAAGGAAATTCGCAGACTGTCTTTTACAATTTCCTTTAAACTACTTATAGTGGGTTCTGTAATTTCGTTGGTAGCCGGTCCGTTTGATTATCTTTGGCATGAGTTATTTGGAATTGATGGTCTCCTTAGTCCTACACATCTGACATTAATTACAGGTATGTTAATCAATTCCATTGCAGTTGTGTTAGGACTTGCAAGAATAGCCATCCATTTGCCATCCATAAATCAAAAGAAAATGGCAAAGGCCACTTTAGTTCCTGCATTTGCTGCCATGTGGTTCACAATGATATGGTATACCTACGCATTTGCCCTGCCTTTTTCTGATGGTGAACACTTTAACTTTAACCTAAACCCAATAGCCGAATCCGCAATTGCGGTTTTTGCACTGCCCTTAATCAATGCAATGGTATTTGTTACAGCATCTAAAACTCTTGGAAGATATGGAGCAAGTGCCGTTTTGGCATTACTGATTGGACTAGTTACAATAACCAACATTATCCCCTCAAATCAATTGATGCCTCTCCTGCCAGGCTACTTGGCACTTATTTTAGTTGCGATATTTTCTGATTTGACATTAAACAAATCCATAATGACAAAGCAATTAAAACCAAAGATTCTCGGAATGGAAAAATCCGTATTGCTTGCAGGTGCGCTGGTGGGTTCAATATTCTATATACTTGGTTATCCAATGCTTCCAACCACTTTTGCCGTTTTTATGGGATATTATGACTTTGACCCTATAAATGATATAGTTCCAATATTTGTAAATACTTTACCAGCGGTATTACCTTTTACAATTATTGTGGGCGCCATCATGGGTATGGTAGGTGGAATAATATCAGAAAAAAAAATACAGTCAAAACCCGATGTAAGATATAGCGATCCCACTGACTTGGTTTGAGCATTTCCATAACCCGTTAACATAAACAAAAATGTCCCCAAAAGTTAGTTCCCAATACAAAACAGAAACCAGAGACCGAATAATCCATTCCGCAGTAATTAATTTTTCTTTAAATGGATTCGATAAAGCGAGAATGGAAGATATTGCTATAGATGCCGATGTGAGTAAAGGTACGTTGTATCTGTATTTTAAAAGTAAAGAGGATTTATTTTACGCAATCTGCCAAAATAACATTAAGAAACTAAAAGGACACTTGAATGTATTGTTTACCAATAGCAAGGAGGATCTCTTGTATAATGCAGAAAAGTTTTTTGATGGTTTTCAGGATGCGATAAAAGATGATGAACAAAATATATCATTTGAGATAATAGCCGAATGTTCGCGAAATCAGCGATTGAGAAAAGTGATGTATGAGCAAAGAATAAGGATATTGGAAATAGTTTCTGAATACCTTAACCTGCAAATTAAAAAAGGGTTTGTTAAAAAAGACCTGGATATAAATGCCATTGCATATGGCCTAATATCACTATATGATGGATTATCATTAAGCAAAACGATCGGAATAAGCAATGATTTTAACAAAAAGGTATGGACCGAAACAATTAAAGCCATATTTGCAAGCATAGGCAGCAGCAAATAACATTACCATTTGTTTGCTATTGCAATTTACAGTAAATAACTATGAAGAGATTATAACTATGAAATCTGAATGATTAAAAAAAATTATCTCAAGGGCGGGTATGGTAATTTGGAGTTTTATAAGTTGGGATCCTCAGCGTTGGTGCTATTTGGGGGTGGGGGGATAAAGCGAACTTCCTGATAATCTAATCCTCCTACCGGTTATAACTGACAAATTATGATATCTTTATTATGCATAATGTTCCATATGTTGTGAAATAGTAGTGGAAACTGACCAAGATATAGAGGAATTAAAAGAAGAACACGAAAAAGAGGAGGAAGAGCAAAGAGAAAAACTGGAAGAGGAGGAGGGGCCATGATGGCATCAACAAAATTTAAATTAAAATTTCATTCTCTTTAGCTGTTATTCACACGTAATACTATAGAAAATATAAGAATAAAGATAACTTGGTGTAAAACATTGTCTAGTTTTATTGGCTCCTCTGATTATCGTTTAGTTATCCATACATTACTCTTTGCCCTGTCATAGTTACCTGCTCCCTTTGTTCTTGTTCGGATTTTATTATTTGCTCTAATTGTCTTTTTAGAATTTGCCCTTGTTCTTTTAGTTGTGTTGGATCTATTTTCAAATTCTCATCCTTTATGATGCTATTATAAGATTCAATCAATAACGCGGCTCCTTCAGGGTCAGGAATGCCACTAGAAGAGGGAACAAGAATCGCGGCACATGGAATCTGATTTGAAAGACATGTAGAAAGTAGGCCCCCGGCAATTCCTCCTATGAAAGTTGTATATTTTTTGAGGGACTCTTCTATTGCGCTATTATTAAAATTACTTTGTATGTGCCCTTTACTGTCGGAAATTGAAATGTTGTTTTCTTTGCTGTTGCTGTTTTCTATAATGTTCTTCTCCATTTCGGTACTTTGAAGTATGGTGGTGTGTCTATCCGATCTGGGAATACCCTGTACAGGGATTCCATCTAGAACGAGGACTTCTTGAATCGTATTTTTGATGGCCCAGTCCATAACTGTATCGAGCACAGAATGAATGCCATTTATCATTAGGGGAGCTTCACACACAAGAACACATACGTTCCCTGCTTCGTTTGCATATAGACGAAATGGATGCCTTAGCTTCCCGTCAATAAATATTACTCCTGGAGAAATATACTGTGATTCAACACAGGCAATTTGATGCATATTTAACTTGTCTATTATGTAACTAGTGCTTATCGATCCTACAAGACCAGGACCAGGGAAACCTGCAATAAGAACTGATTTATTGTTTTGTAATTTGTCAAAATCTGATATCGTTCTGATTGTTGTTGTTGAATTTGATATGGAGCTCATTTCTTACCTTTTACCTCTGATGTTCTATTTATTAGCAGAATAGTTAATAAGCTTCTTTGTTGTTATCCAAATGAATCAATAAGTCGATTTCATTTGTGTAATTACTTCCACCATTCTTATAATTGTACATATAGATGTTTTATTTTAACATTCATGCAACACCAATAAAATAGCTTGTTTACTTTATCTATATCAAAGTTGACTGAGGATATAGTCGTATCTAAAATAAAAAATAGGGTTTTATCAATAACTCACCAACAAGATGTCGACGGACTTTTCTGTGGTGCAATCCTAAAAAATGCCTTTCCTGACACTTTAGTTCATCTAACAAACTATGGCTATAATAATATGTTGCAGGTGTCAAAGACAATCGAAGATAGTGTATCCAAATCAAAAAAGAAGGGCATAGTAATCATAAGTGACCTGTCTATTGATGATCTCAAGGAAGTTGAACCAATAGAGATTGCAGCAGGAAAAGCAAAAGAGTCTGGTTGGCGTTTCTTGTGGATTGATCACCATTATTGGAAAGAAGATATAAGGAAAAAAGTAGAGTCTTTTGCGACTTTGATATTATCAAAGGATCAGGAACAAAAATGTGCTTCTGAGCTTATTTGTCAGGCTTTAAACATTAAAAGAACTGCGTGCCAGAGGATGGCAAAATTAGCTCATAACGTAGATTTTGGACTAGATGAAATTAAAAATCCTCCACCTTTACCTGAAATTATTAGGTATTACCTTACACTTCCAAATGCCCACAAAAAATTACATTCTATAGTAAAAAAAGCATCAAAAGGGGTTTTTTGGGATGATGAATTACAAGAAGTTTATGAGCACAAATATCTTACCCTAAAGAAGTCTTCCATGGAAAAAGCAATGGGCTCTCTTGTGATTCAGAATATGCACAGATATAAAGTTGCAGTTGTTGAATCTCCACAAATACTGCCCAAAAGTGTAGTTACAGAGAGAATTTTTGAATTACAAAAAGATGTGGATTTGGCAATCTTGTTTGCCCCTGATGGAAAATTAAGCATTAGAAGAAAGCCTAATTCTGATATAAAATGTGATCTTATCGCTCTAAGACTGAATGGTGGAGGTCATAGTTATGCTGCAGGTGGAATAATAAAACCCTTAATCGATGAAGGGGAAAACACGAAAGTGGGGATAGAAGACGTCATTGAAGAGTTACAAAAAGCTTTGAAAGAATAATTTTTATGCTATATTGGTTACAATACCATCCCAGTGCCTTTTGTATAGCCTTGATATGATTATGAGTTGTAAATAAGCTTCAAAATGTGCAAATAGTTTATTTATTTATCTTTAGAATCGATTGATTCTTACTACTTTCTGGTCGATCTTATGCAATAGTGCAGGTTAATCAAATAATGCCAAAAATAAATCGATATCTATATAATATATTTTTATGGGACTTTTCTTAAGTTATGTGCAAAACAATTGATGGAAAATGAAAAAAAATCTCTTTGACATTAAAAGACCAAACTTTCAGGTATTGATTATACTTATTTCAATAACAATAATCGGTGTGATAGGAATTCCATTTGGCGATCCGAGGTTTGTCATTTACACAGTATTTCTCGAACTCATATATGCATCACTTGCAATTCTTATTGCAAAGGGCTATAGAAAACCCCTCTATGCTTGTATTTTTCTTGCAATAATAATTATTGTGGGAAATAGTTTTGTTAATGCCCATCTCAATAGAATAATGACCTTTTCAAGACCTCTTAATACCCTGGTTTTGATATTGGGCGGATACATTCTACAGGGCTTGCTGATATATACAAGTGTAATGGCATTAAGAATAACTAATGGGTCGAAATCTATGCAACAATAGGTTAAACTTGTTTATGGAGTTGATATTGCCAAAACTAATTGCTGTTGTGACTCAATGATAACATCCATTTATCTGATTTTTAAAATGTTTATTAAAATAATGCCATGATAACTACAATAATTTGCTTTGTTATTGGATGCGAGTTTCAGTTTATTAACCTGTTGTGCTCAAAAACAAAAACTGTGCTTATAACCAGCGAAGAACGAATCCTCTAGTCTTAATGCTTTCATGATTGTCAAAAGCATTTATCCCGCAAAATAATGGGAAAAAACGGTATTGATAGTAATTAAAATGAAGATGTTGTATTATTTTGCTTCTACTATTATTCTACATAGTGATGACGACTAAGCTGGTCATAGAACCTTACCGATTTTGTGTTTACAAATTCTAATATCCCGTATCTGGATAATTCTCTACCAAAGCCGCTGTTTTTAACACCACCAAAAGGAACTCTGGGGTCAGATATCACAACATTATTTACCGTCACAATACCGGCGTGTACTTCTCTTGAATATCTTTCTGCCTTGTCCAAATTTTGGGTCCAAATGCTGGCTCCAAGACCGAATTTGGTGTTATTTGCCACTTCTATTGCTTGGGCTTCATCCTCTACGGTCAATATGGGTGCGACAGGTCCAAATGTTTCTTCTTGCGCTAGTTCCATATTTTGCGTTACGTTGTTGAAAATTGTAGGACTGTAAAAATATCCTTTTACACTACCGTTGATCTTTATGTCGGCTCTCTGACCTCCGGTAAGCAGTTGTGCTCCTTCTTTAATTGCTCTTTTGACCATCCCGTCAATACCATCAACTGCGGTGGAGTTTACTAGTGGGCCTAAATCCGTGTCATCCGATAAAGGATCTCCTACCTTAAGTTTTTCAGTCTTTTCTACGAATTTTTCCGTAAACTCTTTTGCAATTTTTTTGACCACGATAAATCGCTTTGAGGCGATGCAACTCTGACCACAGTTGATAAATCTTCCCTTCACTGCTCCAGAGCTTGCTTTCTCTATATCGGCATCCTCACAGACTATGAACGGATCGCTGCCCCCTAACTCTAAAACTATTTTCTTTAGATGTGATGTAGCTCTTTGCCCTACTTTGGCACCAACTGGAACGCTCCCTGTAAAAGTTACGGCACTGATATCGTCTGAATCTATTAAATATTCCGCCTCTTTTGATGACGCAACAATGGTTTGAAATACGCTATCTGGCATTCCTATCTTGCTAAAAATTTTTTCTATTTGGATTCCGCATTGCATGGTTACACTAGCTGGTTTTAGAATGATTGTATTTCCTGCCATCAAACATGGTGCAGCAAATCTTAACGCCTGCCAATAAGGAAAGTTCCAAGGCATTAGACTTGCTATCACTCCAAGAGGCTCAAAACTGACAACACTTTTTCTTGCTTCTGTGTTTATGATTTCATCAGTTAGAAGTATTTCCCCATTGTCTGCAAAATATTCTATTGCCCAGACACATTTATCTACCTCACTTCTTGCTTCCTTGATAGCTTTTCCCATCTCAATGGAAGCGATTTTTGCCAAATTCTCTCTGTCTTTTCTAAACTCGTTAGCAAATGCGTATAGAACATTTTCTCTTTTGTTATGGTCTTTTTTCCATTCACCAAACGCATCTTTTGCTTTCTTTGTTTTTGTGATTATTTCATCTTTTGATATGGTGGTGTATTCTTGAATCACCTCTTCTGTTGAAGGGTTAATTGTTTTTATAATCAAGGATTTATTATCTCTCTACTATCAATAATTTAACTTCTTTTAATAATGCCGTAATATTTCCCTGTGTATTAATCAAATTAGTGTGGAAGAAAAGGGATTATTTTCAACATTTGCGATTTACTGCAAATACTAAAAAAATGTTATTCTGTTACATTTTATCTATATCCTTTCTCTTCTTTGTGAGGTTTGCTTAACAATTATTTTATACTAGACACTAAACATAGTATTGACAAAAGATATTGCGTATTCTACATATAGAAGATGCAGCTGCGGTGTCATGCATATTGGCAAAATACCAACAGCATATACAAGGGCATAATTCAAAAGTTATCAAGTATGACATATATGATAAATTTGGATTTTACAAATTCTATAAAGATTATGTAACAATTGCTGCTTCAGAGGAACAGTTTCTAAAACACATTAATGAAGACGCAAAATCTGCAGATATAGTTCATATCCACACCAGGGCTGATATGGTTATAAAACTTCGCAATAAATTTGGAAAGTCAAAAAAAATAATTTTACATTACCATGGAACTGACATAAGGGGCTTGAATAAACAAAAACTCCCTCATCGATCAGGACTGTCCGATATTGCTATTAGTTTAATCCTACGATATAGAAAAATACGAAATATTTTACTACTAAAAAAAAGGATACATTACAAAGCGCAAAATTTAGCTAATGCTGTTATTGTATCTACACCTGATCTTCTGAACTATGCTTCTACAAAGAATGATGCCGTTAGGAAACTGTATCTTCCAAACCCGATTGATTTGGATGTATTCAAACCTGATGCAATAATTTCCTCCACAATCAACGATGGTATAAAGAAGAATGCTGTGACTATGGACAATGAGGTAACTGATATACCTTGGGCATTGGAATATTTAAAAAAAAATAACGTTAATCTTGACATAACAGTACATGATAGGATAAAGCATCCTTTGATGTATCAGGATCTCCCAAACTTTTTAAAACAATACAAGACATATGTGGACATTAGATATGTTAACAAAAAGATTATACCGGCATTAAGCAAAACGGCACTAGAGGCTTTGGCTTGTGGCCTTGATGTATTAGATTATCGGTTAAAATTTAGGAATAGGCTACCTGAAGAGCATTGTCCATCAAGTGTCATTCCAAGTCTCTCAAAGGTGTATGATGAACTCAAAATTTAACTTTACCTGTTATATTGTTGTTGTTTCCATTAAAAATGAATCATTTCTTTGATTTATTAACTAACTATCCAGATATTATAATAACGGTTTTTTACCTTAAGAATTTGTTTATATTATATATGCATTATTGTGTTAATTAGTTGAGAATCCTGCATTTGTCACATGATGCTTTGCCTGATTGGAGAGTTGAAAAGGCTGCAATAACTTCATCAAATCTTGGTTATGAGGTCATGTTTGCAGGAGCAATAAGGACTGCGTCTAATTATAATAGAAAAACCTTTCCTAAAATATATGAAGTTAACTGGACTGCAAAAGCTAGATATGGAATTCCGTTTTATTGGAATTCTGTCAAAAAGCAAATTACTAAGGTAATAAATGAAGCAAAACCCGACCTAGTGCATGCACATAATATTTTCTCAGCCAAGATGGTTTCTGAGTTAAAATTGCCATTTGTGTACGATGACCATGAGTATTGGTCTAAGCACTCGCAATTTTTAACCGAGATGGAAAAACTGGCACAATCCACAAAGAATAATGTGAACAAGTTTAATTTTTTTCTAGTCCATGCGGTTAAAAAAACAAGAAGAAGTATTTTGAATCGTCATGCAATTAATCTGTGGACCAGATGGGAAAAAGAATTGGTCTCTTCGACACCAACAATTACGGTGTCTAATGAGATTGCTAACGATTTTCGAATAATTGGCAATAATGCCAATAAGGTATTTGTTGTCCCAAACTTTCCAATGAAATTTGAAATTGAGAATTTTGAGAAACCCTCATTTCATGCCAAATTGTCTTCTGTTTATGCAGGATCCGATGGCCACAATAGGCAACAATTTCCAAATAGAAATATTGATGGTCTTTATGAAATGTTTCTTAATCAAGATATGGGAGATCTAACAATTATAGGTTGGAACGCTGAATCTACTAAAAATATAAGGTATACTGGTTACCTTGACAGACAAGATATGTATAAAGAAATGACCAAACATTCTATAGGACTTATTCCGTTTAAAAAGCATTGGTCTCACTACTACACAAATCCCAACAAAGCATATGAGTATGCTCATGCGGGACTTTTTGTGTTGTGTACCTCATCATTAAAACCTGTGAGGGAGATCTTAAAGGAACATTGTATGACTTTTGAAGATTCAGTGGAAATGGCATCAAAGTTAATGTACTTTAAAGAAAACATGGATGAATTGCATAATAAAAGATTGAAAATATTCAATTATGCCAATGATAATTTGATTTGGGAAAAAAATGAAAAAAATATTCTTGATGCATACAAAATATGTTGACTGGACTGAGCATAAATGATTGACATTAGACTGAATTTGGTGTATTGCGTTGGAATATGTGTGAACCGTTATATTTGATAAGCGCCAAAAAAATCATGGCATTTAAAAAAAGGTATTTTAACGCTTTGAAAAAAATACTTATTACAGTATCATAAAATCATGTGCTTTAATTTTGTATGTGATTTGTTTATACAAAAATTATTATTCTTGCTTCCTGGAAGGTAATAAAGCATGTCTTACAATCC
>JBKJYK010000165.1:0-6339 GCA_046715515.1 Candidatus Nitrosocosmicus sp. | reverse complement strand
ATGAGATAGCGAACAATTACAACGTGGATAAATTCATTGGTGGCCATCTTACCCGAATTGGCACTATGGAGGACATAGGGGTCCAAAAGGAGTTCACATCGGATTTAAAAACAACCGCCCAGCAGGTGCTAAGGAATGTGAGTTTTGGTTATATGGCAGGGGTTATCGGTCCCTCAAACCCCGGCAACCCATGGGCGATCACCAACTCTAACCTGGAGGAGATGACAAACCAATGTACAGTCCAATTGGCAGACAAGTGGAAGGACCGCCTGGGTGGGGTGGACATATTTTTAGATGACAACTGTGTGGCAATGCTAAAAAGTTTGAGGGTGGACTAACAGAAACAACAATCGCTTTTCTTGTGCCTGTTTTCCACGGTTTAAACAATTAATTTCAAATCGATACAGTTTGTGTGCTACAACCTTCTTATTCCTTCTTCTTTTGAATTACTTTGTTTTCTGCATAAGTTACCTGATAGTGTGATATGGTCGGATGTTTCGTTATTCTAAACACAAAAAACTGTACCAAAATGAAAACTAATGATTTGGCAAAAACCGATTAGTTGGGGTTTGCTTTCAATCCCTCAATCAGACCAATGAAAACTATTGAATACAACAAAAAAATATGTTGTTTACACTATGATTTTTTTGTTGGCCGATCTTTGTTTGCCTAGTTTTGTGTTCCCGCAATTGATTAGTTTCCGAAATAATCATTTGTCTTTACTGGGTCAAAGTAAACATCGATACCAGTGTCGGATAGCCTTATCACGGTTGGCTCCCCAAATACAGGACCATTCCTCATCGTTATGGTTGTTGTGCCATTTATGATTGTGCTACCCTCCTCAGTTATTGGTGCCCCAATTGCCCTATAATCACTTACTGTGTGGTCGTGGGCAGCGCTTCCGTTTGGTTTTGCCATGTTTATAATGGCGCTAAAACTGGGGATGTCGAATTTAGGCCTGTCAATGTCCAGTTGCCTGTGTTTATCCAATCTGGGATCCCTGCAGCATCCGTTTGGGTGTAGTTGAACGTGCCCGTATGAGATTCTCCATTCTGTGCATTGGCAACAGATGGTGATGTGTACCCATTAAAGTCCCTGTGGAGATCAATAACACTGCAAGATAAATGCCTGTTTTGTATCCATTATGGTGCGTTTTTGCAGATAACCATTGTGAAAAACTTTCGTTTCTAAAGAGTGTTAGTACCACCTATTTAAGTTTTTTATTTGTGTACACTTAGCCATAACCTTGGATTGATGTCTGTCATATGTTCTCCATATGCGTAATATGCGTGCTGGTTCTGTGCATTTGCATTTGCAGAATATAGATTTTTTTTTGTTCCATGTTATAAGGTGTCCGTAACTGTTTTTGATATTGATTTTTACTTGATGATCGTTTTTGCAAATATGGTTTGATGATGTTTTTTAATGGTGTGTGTTTGTGTGTTTGTGTTGATGGGAAATATGTTTTAATATTTACCCCTTTTTTGTAAATGCAATAATGGGCCTATTGCTGTTGAAATTATGATGGGAGATGGGGGGTGGAGGTTAAATGGGCTTTTTGCCCTTAGTTTTTGCCCTTTGATGACCAAAAGGTTTCCTTGGTTTGTCTCCATTTTTTGTAATCTGACAGTATTTTTTTGTGATCAAAAGCAAATGTCTCGATGTCAATAGCTTCAAGATCCACCCATTTTATTTCTGCAGCGTCGTCTCCAGCTATTGGTTCTGTTTTGCTGCTGTTGCCGTCGCATTCTTTGGGTATTTTTCCGATGAATACGGTTGACATTATGTGTCCACGTGGATCCCTGCCGGGGTCTGAATACACGCCAAGGATGTCATCAAGTTCTATATCCAAAGATGTCTCTTCCTTAACTTCGCGTTTTGCCGCATCCTCTACCTTTTCGCCCTCATTTACAAACCCTCCTGGAAAGGCCAGACTATTCTTAAAGGGATCCTTTTTTCTTTTGACAAACAAAATTTGGGAGTTTCTTTGGATTATGGTATCAACTGTTGGAATTGGGTTTTTGTGTTGGCTGTCACTCATAAATACCGTAGTATAACAACAACCTAAAAAAAAGTTAACTGTTTTTGTTGGCCATCATATATTGGATGTGATATTTAACAAGGAATGTATTTGCGATTTATCTTTGAGTGTGGAAATATTCTTTCATGATGGTAATCGGGTCAATGGCCCTCCGAGGTGGGCAAAACCTACAGGAAAAATTGATCTTGATAACCTGTCATACTTTAGTTAAATAATAATTTTTCAAAGCATTAACAAAAGGCGAGAAAAAGCATTCGCATCTACGTGTTTGCATCTATTGTCTTAATCTACTTATTGATACATTGATCCTAATATTAGTATTCTGAGATAATGGTTCTCTTTCCACTGGAGAAGTTGTTGTTCCTGCTAGGTTAATTACATCCGATTTTTTTATCGTTATCAGGCAATAGATATCCAATATGACTGCTTTTTAATTATCATTCATCAACGAAATAAAGCATGATCTATTGCGATGGTCTACTTTCATTAAAATGCAAATTAAAGGTAATCTAGATCATCGTCGCTTGATAATAATAGCTGTTTGCGATGTATCTTCAATAAATGTGGCAGAAATAAGTTTAATAACAATTATACTTATTGTATCGTACGTCTCCTCCTGAAAGATTGAATCTCTTTAATTTTGGCAATACAAGTGTTAGCCGTCTGCCAATCTTTGCTGCAGTAGCTATAATCGTTTTAGCGATACTCGCTCTGTTAATTACACGACAAATAATATTTTTTGATGACCATTTGCAAACAATCGTTTTTTTGCTGATCGTATTATTTGGATATGGTATAGGATCATGGATTCTTTTAGGATATGTTAAAAGAGTAAGTTCAGAGTTAAGGAAGAAATCTTCCTTTATAAATAAAATGCATCTATCAGTAACAATAATTCAGTTCTCGTTATTAGGAATTTTACTATTTATCATTTACGATAACGCCACAAATTGCCCTAATTTCTTTAACTTTTGCATGAGTGCCAGAATTGAAAGTGTTTTCGTAAATGCAATTGCATCCGTATCGGCTAGTGTAATCCTGGGACTATTTAGTCTTAAATTTTTCTTATGGTATAAAGCAGGCAATAAAAGTAATGTTATGATTCTGTTATTTGGTTTAGCAACCACCGCGCTTAGCATGTCAATATTGGTGGATGCTATTGATAAAATACTGTTACAACAAGTAATAGAGGAAAAATCACCCGAGGGGACCCCAACTGAATCCTCTTTTTTGTATAAAGTAGATGAAAAGCTGGGTGGTCAAATTCAATATAAGGTAGCGAATTCCGATACTATTACATATTATGTGGTTCCCACCGAATTACTTCCCCTTCATAAATTTTTGATATATTTAGGCTCTGATCCTCGGTATGTGATTGTCTGGATTAGTGTTTTTGTTCTGTTGCACCAATATTATCAGAGAATCGGCCAAAAGATATTGAAATTTCCATTAAAATACTTGATATTGTTGGTTATTCCATTAGCATTATATTTGATCGGAAGTGGCCTTATTTTTTCACTGCCTAATGACGATATATATCGTTTTTACCAGAGAATAATCTTTAGATCTGGGTCTATAGGCAGCAGTCTTTTGTTTGGCCTTGCTTTTTATATTATTGCAAGAAATGTTCAATCGATAAAAGTAAAGGATTATCTCACAATTACAGCCATTGGCATTTCGTCAGTTGGCATAGCATATTCAATTTCTGCCTTACAGCAAACTTTCGGCGCAGCAGGTCACTCATTGGTTCTTTTATTTTCATATTTGTTTGGCATGGGAATATACTCTTGCGCAATATTTTTGTCTCAGGATGCCAAGCTAAGGAAGTCCATTAGAATAACAGCTTTAGAGCAGTCAAAATCGCTGGTAAATATAGGTGCTATTCAGTTGAAGCAGGAAATTGAAAGAAAAGTGTTAGGAATTGCAAAACACCAGGAAGAAACTTTAACCGAGCAGACAGGAGTCCGATCATCCCTTACTGAAGGGGAGATGAAGCAATACCTGTTGAGCGTGTTAAAAGATGTCAAAGTATTACAACGATATGAAGCAATACTAGAGAAAGAAAAGGAAATTATAAGAGAATCGAATGTATTTTTTGCTTGTATCAGGCTCTATAGCATACTATCAACCTATAACAATTACTTTGAAATTTACAAAGATATAATGAACAAATACAGAAATGGTGAACATAAAGGAATAAGATGGGTAACAACTGTTGACAACAATAACCTTTATTTAATTAAAGAATTTCTAAACATAGGTGTAAAAATAAGGCATGTGAAAAACATGCCACCAATTGATTTTGCTGTATCTGACAGGGAAATGGTTACCTTTGTGGGTGGAATTGTTACCATTAATAACAGTAGTAAACCCAGTGCTGATATTGATACTCTGCAAAATCTATTAGTAAGCAATGAACCAGCATATTTGGATCATTTTATTTCCTTTTTTGAAGAGTTATGGAATAATGGTATTGAAGCCAGAGATAGGATTAAAGTTATCGAACAAGGTTTGGAGCCGGAATTTTTAGAAGTACTCAAAGACAGTAAAAAATCTAGCGAAATTCTTGTAGATATTGTGGGGTCTATAAGAAAAGAGGGGTTATTTCTTCTTCCTGAAGATAAGGCAATGATAAGGCTAGATAAACTAGGAGATATAATAGATCAATTGATTAATGCCTCGATAAAAGGCGCAATTATAAAGATTATCTGTCCTATAACTGAAATTAACCTTCATATTGTCAGGAAAATAGAGCAATATGCACCACAAATAGAAATCCTTAATGGAAACAATTCTCCCGTTGGTATGGTTATAGCTGATAATGCCAAATGTTTCCGTGCAGAGCTTAGTGAACCAAATGCTGAAAACTTTTCAGAAGCAATAGGTTTTACAATTTATTCAAACAGTAAGCAGAGTGTAAACTCTTTTAAGTCAATGTTTGAATTGTTATGGAAAGAACGTGTGCTGGTTGAAGAATTAAAAAAAGCGGATATAATGCAAAAAGAGTTCATAAATGTGGCAGCTCATGAACTAAAAAACCCAATTCAACCAATACTTGGCCTTACAGAACACCTTGCAAATAAAATAAAAGACAAAGGACAAAAGGAATTACTTGATGCTGTAATAAGAAACGCAAAGAAGTTAAAGAAACTGTCTGAAAATATTTTGGATGTAACAAGAATTGAAGGTAATTCCTTTGTACTTGATAAACAACGGTTTGATCTAAATGAATTAATTCTTAACATTGTAAATGATTTTAGTAATCAAAAGAATGATGTCAAAAGCATAAAATTTGAATATGACCCCTTGAGTGATGATGGCTTTGAAGTATATGGAGACAGCGACAGAATAGGGCAGGTCATTTCTAATTTAATTGAAAATTCTGTTAAATTTATTTCAGGAGAAGGAAGGATATCAATAACTGCTGAAAAGAAAAAAAGTAATATCGCTAGTGACAAAAATGACATGGTTGTTGTCAATGTCAAGGATACCGGCGCTGGTATTCATCATGAAATTATTCCACTATTGTTTTCAAAATTCGCCACCCGATCCACAACCGGGACGGGTTTGGGTTTGTATATTTCAAAAAATATAGTCGAGGCACATGGCGGAAAGATATGGGCACAAAACAATGAGGGTGGAAATGGTGGTGCAACGTTTTCATTCAGTTTTCCATTTCTAAACTTAAAAGCGTTAGAAATACATCAATATCAGAAAGGTAATGGGTAGATGGTGTTTTTTTCCCACCTATGCTAATTTTTTGTTAATAGTTAATTCAGGCAATAATGAGAGATTGAGAACCATTGGGCCTTGGAGGTTTGAGTTATTGTGTTTCCCAAAGATCCGTTTAGGTAACAATTCTTACAGATTTCACACCAAAATAAAAGCGTTACTAAATTCAAGAAAGATGATAGGGATGGGGGGATGTTGCCAGATCTTACCAATTTCCTTGGTCAATATAATTAAAGGACAAGCATTTTATTTTGAATGTCTTTATTGTTGGGGACAGAAGACGAAACTCTTGTGTCCCATCACAAAAAGACAGTTTTGATAAATTGTGAATAAATGTATTAGTACTTTCTCTACTCGACTGTTAATTCATGTAAAAATAGATGTGTCAATTTCCTTTTTATATGGAATTTAATTAGTTTTATCTGATGAAATTCCTCTATATTTTTGCAGCAATATTATTTTCAAATACCATTTTGTTTCAACAGATTTATTCTCAAACATCCATTTTTAACTTTGGAGTGGTAGGGGACTTTGACGGGGTAGAAAGACCAAAAAACCTAATTAAG
>JBKJYK010000164.1:0-4330 GCA_046715515.1 Candidatus Nitrosocosmicus sp. | reverse complement strand
GTAATGAAAAGCTGTGAGTACCATCACCTAAGCGAAAAGCAGTCCATTGGATGCATCAATAAGATACTAAGCAGAAGCATTTCCAGAAGAACTTATTATATATACAAACGTAAATTGTTTTCCCATGACGTTTTCAGCAGGCTAAAGGAGAACATCTACAACTCCCCTTTGGACAGGTTGGCCATATTGCTTCTAAATAGTAATGCAGATTCAGAAACAAGAGCAAAAGTGAATGAGTTAGTCGGGGGTCAGTTTCCAGATAATGTTCTATCGCAACTCCAATCTCAATATTATGACAAAGTCGAGGAAAACAGAAAGGTCAAAGTGGAAGACACTTTTGCAAAGACAAAACAATTCAAGGAAATGGAGAATATCTCAAAGAATAGGTTAATTTCAATACCCAAAAACGCCACAATTAGAGAAGAATTTGTCAAATGTGGCAAACCTTCTTGTAGTAATTGTCCTCTTGGAAGCTATTACTATGCTTATTGGAAAGATACAACAAAAGATGGCAACAAAAGTAAACTAAGAAAGAAATACTTGGGCACAGCAGATCATAGAACATAAACATAAGAATAAACTCATAATATTCTGTTTTTCTTTGTTCACTTATGGTAATTTAAGCACAATGATTTATCCATATCAGTATTTTGCACTCTATAAAATATCTTATGTAACTGCATTTCAATGTCAAATAAGCATTCCCTCTTTAATCAATCAATCTCAAGACATCAAGTTATGTGTCAATAAACCATATAGTTATTGAATACCCATTTTCTATTATGCTTTTTATATTGTTGTTTGATAGTTATTCATATGAGTAACAGCATAGCAGAATCTAATACATTAGTTGGAAGAACTTGTAGAAATGATTGTGATGGCTCCACAGTATTATCTAGCCCTAAAGAGTTTTGCAAAGCGTTGGGCATAGAAAACTCCAAAGTGTCAATGTCACTACTAAAGGATTTTGGAAACAACAAATATCTATTGGTGTCTAAATATCATAATGAAATTGTGATAGATTAAAAGGATAATTAAGAACATTACATTTGATTATTCAATATAAAGCATTGTTTTTCAGGTAACGTAAAATTGATGGTAATGCCTCCGGTAGTTCGGAGGCTCCACCTTTCCTCTATTGTGATAAAACATACAATATATAGCAATTACCTATTTTCTCAAGAATTGGATATTTGGGGATTTATCTCTCTATAATTAAACACCGGAGGTAGGGATACTTGGGATGCAATTTGATGTATTCCTATTAAGAGGACATATTATATGATACAAATATATATTTATGAGTTGGTTAATTCTTTTCGCATGTAATCACAATAATAAATTAAGCCTAAAGTGAAAAGAGCCGTACGAATGCTATATACCTCATATATTCTATAAAGAATACTTTTATCAAATCCATTAAGCTATCCCAATATATCATTTCGGCCTGTCTCATACTTTCCTTCACGTATTATTTGGGGGGAGGTCGCCTTAAATATTGCATAAATATAATCACCTTCCTTAATCCCAAGGTAAATTTTGGAGTCATTTGTGATTCTTGATACCAAATGAATACTATCAATAACAAGATGAATGTTAATAACTCCTCCTCCTGTTTTCAATTGCGAATCAACAATGCTTGTTACTTTTGCCATTAGGACATTACGTGCGCTTGTTTTTACCAGATCCGATGAAAGAATAATGTCTTCAGGTCTAATCAACACTCCAATAATGGAATCAATTGGATAATCTCCTAGCGTTTCGATTTTATGAGATCCACTCATAAAAGTAGTAACACCGTCTTTTGATGATACTACATTGCCCTCTATGTAATTATGGCCTCCCCTGAAAATCTCATATAAAAATGGTAAAGATGAATGATTAGAATATGACAATATTGAGCCCAAAGTACCTGTCCTTTCAATGTGGCCATTTCTCAATACCGATACCGAATCAGCAAGTGCATAAACGTCATCTACAAAATGAGTAACATATACTCCAGATACCCTTTGCTTTTTAAGAACTCTTCTGAGATCTACTCTAGTCTTTCTTTTGGTTGGATCATCAAGATGTGCAAGGGGCTCATCCATAAGCATTATTTTCGGTTCGGTTATCAGCATTCTTGCCAAAGATACTTTTTGAGTCTCGCCTCCACTAAGCCCATGGATATGACGATTTAAAAGATGCAGGATTCCAAGGCTTTCAAAAAGCCCTTTAATCTGAAGATCTTTATTCTTTTTATCCTCTTTTTTAAGACCAAAAGTAATATTTTCATACACCCTCATATGGGGAAACAGACAAGGATTTTGAAATGAATATCCTATGTTTCTTAATTCTATTGGTAAGTTGGTTGCATCTACTCCATCTATGATAATCGAACCACTATCTGGTTTTATCAATCCAACAATTAGGTTAAGAATGGTGGTTTTACCGCTTCCTGTAGGTCCAATCATTACTAAAATCTGATTATCATCTACTTTCAAATTCAAAGGTCCTAACCTGAATCCGGGAAAGACTTTGGTAACATTAACAAGTTCCAATACCATATTAATTCCCCTTCTCCTTGACTTTGGCTTGCCTAAAGGTTAAAACATTATTTGTTGCTTTATCGTCTGATCTTTTCACTATTATGGAAAACAAAAATATTATAACAACTGAGAGCAAAATGACCAGTATTATACTAGGAATAGCCTGTCGTAATCCGCCAATTGCATTATCTTCTAATATTTGAATAGAGATAGTGTGGGGATTGTACGCCATCATAATGGTTGCTCCTAGTTCCCCTACTGCCCGTATCCAGGTCATAATAAAACCTATGAGTATTCCTTTTTTGGCCAGGGGAAGCGAAATCCTTACAAAGACTTCAAACTTCTTCTTCCCTAAAACTCGTGCAATTCTTTCATATGACTCATCAACTGCCTCAAATGCAGATTGACTTGCAAGAATCATAAAAGGAGATGCAACATAAGTCTGTGCTATTATGACTCCAACTAAAGACTGTGTAAACTCTATTCCGGGAAAGACCCCATATATAGGGGATGTTTGAGAACTAAATACTCCTAAAAGGAGTGCACCGCTTGCTAATGGTGGTAGAACCAATGGAATGATAACAACAACCATTACTAGAAAACTGCCTGGAAACCTATACCGGGCCAAGCAGAATGCAAGGGGTATTCCAAAGATGGCTATCAGCATAGTTGAAATTGATGCAGAGATAATACTAAGGACCAAGGCATCAATAACTTTGGGTCTTGCAAATGACTCTAACAGATTTTCAGGTTCTGCAAAAGTAAAGATACTAACAAGAGGATAAATAATATAAATTACAGATATACAAGATAAAACGCACATTAGAAGGTTAAAATTGACTATCTTGCTCTTGCTCTTGTTAATCATAGACATCATCTTATCACATATTTTTGTATATGCATTAATTATTCTTGTATATAATCATTAGATTTTGTTTTTGTCGCTATGACACCACTCCTTCTATAGACAATGGTATTTTATCAGTGTCTCCTTTAGATGATATTACATCGATAGAATTAAGCCCTTGATTTTCCAATATTTGTGAACCCTTATTGGAGATTATGAAGTTTACAAATGAGATTGCACTCTCCAAATTCTTTACAGTTTGTGGTATAGTGATTGAGAAGAAAACTGGCTCGCCATAAACTGTCTTTTGGTCAGATTCTAATGTATAATTAGCTTTTTTGTAGAAATCAGAAAATGCAGGATCACTAAGATTGATCTCTTTAGGTAGTGTAATATATGGAAGTCCCCTAGAGACTGATTCATGTTTGTATGCGACCACTGCATCTAGCTGCCCTGATTCCAGTATTGTTTTTAGTATTTCTTCTGGAAAGATTTGTTTAGGATTTCTATCCTCACCCAAAATTCTTTCTTTGATGGATGAATCATTATAATAGATAATGGCAAGTTTAGCGGTAATGATGCCATAATATCCTTTTGGATCCAATTCAGGATCCGTCCTGCCAAATTTGAAGCCATCTTTAGAAATAACTTCATACCATGGTATTTCGCCATTCCTTGCTTTTTCTAAATCATCATAGTATGGACTGTTTGTCGAGTAAGCTATTACCATTTCAGCAGAGCCAAACTCCAAAAGCCAATCTGCAAGAGGAGGAGTATTGTTCATTAACCTCATGATTGGAATTGTTCCAGCACTTACAAATACATCGGGAGTCCTGAATCCATCCCGAATCAAATTTGCAACTTGGACTGAACCCTTGCCTTCCCCTACATATGTATAGCCAGTTTTGTTCTGAAATGCAGGTCCTATCACATCCTCAAATATTTTTACAAGAGA
>JBKJYK010000163.1:0-8471 GCA_046715515.1 Candidatus Nitrosocosmicus sp. | reverse complement strand
ATTATGTTATTTTGACATTTTCTTGAAAAATGGATCGGCTGATAAGAAATGTATCGCTTACTTAGGCCCTTTTACCAAATAAGGTATAAAGTCTCAAAACAGTTTATAATAAGGAAAAATATTTGCGTCCACCTCTACTTATGCCAAATGAAATCCCCAAATGGTTAGTGTATGTGAGAATAGCAGGGTATTTGGAATGTTTTGGCAGCAAGAGCTCAAAAAATTAAACAACTTATTAAAAAAGGGAATTGGAATTTAACATACAGAAATAATGCCTCAGAGTATCTTATTGAATTACATTTGATTTAACAAATTTATGAAAGTCCTCATCTGACATTTTGTTTTTTGCATCCATTATTTGCTCAACATCTTTACCAGCCAAGTATCTTAATTTTGGCTTTTTATCCATAATGGCATCAAGCACTATTTTCGCCACATATTCCGGATTAGTCGCGTTTTTGAGCAATTTATCCATTCCACTTTCCATACCCTTCATTAGCTGAGTGTATTGTGAATTAAACTCCTTGGACCTTTTTGCCAAAACAGCGGATTTGAAAAAATTTGTTTTAATAAGGCCGGGCTCTATGAGTATTGTTCTAATTCCGAACGGCTCAAGTTCATAAGACATGGATTCGCTTAACCCCTCTACCGCAAATTTTGAGCTTGCATAGGCAGAGATTGCTGCAATTCCAAATCTGCCAAGACCTGAGCTTATGTTGACAATTGTGCCAGATTTCTGTTTTCTCATTATAGGAAGAACAGATTGTATTGTCCTTACCAACCCAAACACATTTGTTTCATATTGTGATTTTATCTCGTTTACATCTAGGTCTTCTAACGCCCCTGTCAACCCATATCCGGCATTATTTACTAGTATGTCTATTCTGTTGCTTTCATCAAATATTGTTTTAATTGCAATCCCGACTGAATTGTCATCTGTGACATCAAGATGTTCAATTTTTAATGGTAGTTTTTCTTTGTCTGCAATGGTCTTTAGTTCATGGGTTTTTGCCAAATTTCTCATAGTTGCGTATGTTGTAAATCCATTTCTTGCAAGCATTAATGAAATTTCTCGGCCTATTCCACTTGAACTCCCCGTTACAACAGCGACCTTGTTGTGTCCTTCTTCCATGATATTTATTAAACTAAAATCAAATAAATATATAATTTAAGACGATTTGCTAAAGCACTAGAAATTTGGATTTCATCATAATTAAAAGCGAGACCCTCTTCCCCTTTATCACAAGAGTTTAAATCCTGCTCAGTCCTTTGGCAATGACTTGAAGAATCTGGCTTTTAAATTAATCCGTGATTTTAGTTATGCAAATCAAACTACAATAGGCACATCTAAACTTTACAATTCTTAAAGAGGATAACAATAAAAAATATAAAACTCCCTGTCAAATAGCAGAGATTGTTAAGAAGACATTATGGGTATTGCCTGGTGGTTCTACGCTATTCCATGACCGCAACTGCCCAGGGATCCTGCTAACAGTATTCTTTTGCCCAAGGAATTTTCAGTTATCTCCATGAAGCACTCAAATCAAAAGAACAATATATTCCGCGATTGGATATTCCGCGATTGGATATACTGTATATAGGTTCATTTACTTTATGTAATACTCACGTCATAAAATCCAGCAATGTCATGTCTTTACCAAGTTCCATTCCATTACCCATATTTCCACCTTTGCATATTTTGTTTATTAGTTTTTGTTGCTGTATGAGTAATGATACAAAAAACAGAAAAGTTATACAGAATTCAGAATCTTTGTCATTCATTATTTGACACCTAGATTCGCCATAACTAAAGCAGGTTTCCAACATCATTTTTAACAGCATTTCCCTGTCTTCTTTATGAAGGGAAAATACAAGGCCCTGCCACTTTTCACAAATTCTATCAAACAACAGATTCCTGCAACAGGGTTTATTGTCAGCCAATAACTTTAGTTTCAGGTTTGTTTCATCTGCTGTTACATCATCACAGAAGTCACCACATTCGGATTTTGCTTTTTCTTTGCCGATCTCTGAGAGTGTTTTATGATTATGAAAGAGACATCCCATTATAACAGATTCCAATGTTACAGGATTGACAGCATTGGACAAATAGGAGGTATATAGTTTGGCATTTTCAAAAATTTCATCAAATGCCCTTTTATCCAGTTTAGATGACAACTCTTTCTTAAATCCAGACCAACTCAACCGCTCTATTTCTAACAATTGCCTAAATGAAAGAATTGTTCTTCCCATTTACTTAGTTGCACAATGTTAACTAAAAGGTTTACGCAGTGTATTCTGAGGTAATGGCGAATTAGGCGGCTTAGTAGGGGATGTATCATGGATTAGTAAATTAAAAAGACATTAAACGATGATGATATCCAAATAAAGTTTGGATGTCAATTTTTTAATGTATATGCAAATTAATCATTCAATCCTGCAAAATGTATAGCCGATTTGCTTATTCCCAAAAAATAAGCCTTGGATTGACATCGGAGATGTAAAAAGCATCCGGATCCTTGGAAGATAGTTAAATTCACAAATTAATTCCCTTTCATTTAAATTTAAGTGGTGAAAGCGTTCTTTACACATAGTAAATATATTCTGATAGGCCGCAAATAAGCCCCTCCAAAATACAATTTTTTCTTTAAATGGATGATCGCAAAGATGCTAAATATAAAACAATACAAAAAGATTTTATAGGACAGGTTATGGTATTGTGAGTTGAACGGTCTCGGGTGTTTTTGATGGACTGTTTACACCACTCGCTCTCTTAAATATATCGTCCCCGTAGACCATTTCCGCGGTAAATCCTTTACCAACCGGAACGTCCTCAGAGTCAAAATCAAATGTATAGGACACAGTTGTTTTTGCAGGGCACACTACACCGTTTAGTACCTTGGAATATTCGGTTCCATCTATATACACATGAACTGTACTTACTGCATTAGTATTTGCATTGTTAGTAACCTGAACAATGACCCTAAATACGGGTTTTTGGTCAGATGTTGTTGTTGTTGTTTCAGGATATTCTTGGGCTTGCACATTTAAAGTGAATAGAGACAAAGTCACAGATGAGATTAAAACAACTACCAATGTAAATGCAAAAAGAAACATCCCTTTATAGTGTTTGTTGTGGACAGGTGAGTATGTTAACAACTGTCTTTGGACATCGACATGACATATTCTTTTCAATATATAAAACAATATAACATAAGTTAATTAAAAATATATTTTATAAGTTTACTATGTGAAATTACGTTATGTTTTTAGCAGATAAATTCTTTCTATTATTGTTTTTGTTTCGGTAAATCAGTATTGTCAAGAGAAAAGTTAGTTATTGGATCAGCAGCAGCAGCAGCAGTAGCATCTCCATTATGTTGAATGAGAAGAATGGCCCAGCTGTTTGAAACCGCGTTAATAGGATGATATGAAACGCTCATTTTCGTGTCGTTGATTGTTTCTGTAATGGAACCTGACTGCCCATCTATGGCGTTTCTGAATCCCTGCAAATTAGCGAATGATTCATTTTTAGATGACAATCCTCTGTTTGAATCTGCCACTTTTACACCGTTGCCATCTACAAGCACAATCCTTTTTTCTTCCTGGTTGGTTAAACTAATGTATTTTTGTAGCATTTCATTATAGGTTTCAAAGTTTAATCCAGCAGCTAAAATTCCTTTTAGAGATAAAGTATTGTTGTCTTTTGAATCATATACAGGAACCGCCAATTGGGCTTGTTTGAGGCCGGAAGAGGCAGATGTAATTACGTTGCCAAGAAACGAATCCTTAGTGTTTACCACATCTTTATAATAATCCCTAAAGGATAAATCAGATGTAGTAAGGTTTAGTTGGCGCTCAAACGGTTCCAACATGTATACAGTACCATTTGGCATAAGAAACAGCACGGAAACAAGGTCTTCAGAGTATTTAGACAGCAATTGCTTTGCTATTTGTCTTTTTTCCATATCTGCATGTGAGGGTATTCCATTAATAGACAAATTAAACTGACTTGAAAAAGAAGAAGTATGTTGCATATCCGGCATTTTACTAGTTAGTTCAAGAATTGCAGATGCCTTCTCCAACCTATTCTCAATGCTTTCTGACAAAAGGTATAGCCCATTATCACTATTGCCATCTCCATGAGTTTTGTTTTTAGATCCAGGCATGTTTTGTGCATCTGTTTTTTGTTGATTAAATGAGAATAATGAGTTATTCACCCCATTGTTGGAATCGAATATTGTCAAATGGTATGTAACGTTATTGTCCCAACCATAAGGTACTGCAAATGCATATCCACCACCATTGGTTTCAATATTGGAAACATTCCTTAAACTTCCATTGAACGAAACTGTATGGTTACCTTCGGAAAGTGGCTTTAAAAATACCCAATTTCCATCCGATAAGGCTTGTGTGGTTTGAGGTGGGAAATTTAAAATATTATTTTTAGGCAATGTAAAATTAAGCAAAGGTGATTGGACCCTATAATCTTCTAGGTTTGTAATGTTTTTTCCGCCAACGCTTGCTTTTATATCCATTACCGAGTCCGGGATTTCTTTAGCGCACTGTCTCAAATGTCCTTCGTTCTTTAAGTTTGGAAATTGTGCAAAAGAGCATTCAGAGTTTAGTATGGGAAATAATAATGATTTGCCTGAAGGCACAGTGCATTGTCTAACCGCATCATGTCGATACGACCCAGTAAAGAACCATACGGAACCTTTTTGGTTTACTGCACAATATGTTCCAGTATCATCATATGCGGGATTGGTGTCTTTTGGTATGGAGTAAGCCCATTGACACCATTTAGCCGTCCATTCAGCAAAAGTAAATCCGTAAGGATTCGAATTGGCATCAAACACTACTGCTGTTGTTTCATTGTGGCTATTGCCATTATTTGTTGATGATTGGGCAAAAGAAAATAATTGTAATTCCAAGTTTGCAGCCAAACACAGCAGTAAAGCCAATCCAATTGTTCCGCGTATGATATTTCCTGTATTGTTTTGCATGATTTTACTGTACATAACAAGAACGCAAAATGCATTGCCAATAGAAAGGTTTTTCTTTTCTAAAGATAAAGGGCAAAGCGAATTGTAAGTTTAGGTGCGGGTTTGCGTTGTGTGTAGCATGCAATGATAGTCACAACCGCATCATTCAAATTAATAGATTAACGAAATGGTTTTTTCTAAAGGTAATGATATATATCCACCAAGCTTTTCTATTGACAAGTGCATTTCTGGGCCGGCTCATTTTGCCGAATTATTGACAATAATGGGGGGAAAATTGTGTTTCCCAAAGGCGTGGTTGCAATATCCGATATTATTACCCTAACCTCAGATCTCGGCAATCAAATATCCGACAAGTCATGGATGCTTTATTTGCTTGAGATTTTTAATAGACAAAACATTGCAGATGAATTAAATCTTATTTGCTAATTTAACAATGATGGCAAATTTGATGCAATATTTAATGGTGTAAATCAATACCAGTTTAAGAAAATACAACCTTTAATTGGGCATTCGTACATGCGGCAGATAATTTTCGATACTGAAAGAAAGTCGGTTAGTTATTTTTTGGAGGACAAAACAACAAGGCAGGTTGATGGATTTGACTTGAGCCTTAGTGGAAATGCAAAATTCATTTTTGAGGGCGGAAACCAATTTACCGGAGTAGAATGGTGGAATAAAACGGGTAATTATCCATATCCCATAAGGTACCAGGTGGAAATATCCCAACTTATGTACGGTACAAAAAGAGGCAATGCAAACGACCCCCAATCAATAGCCTACTTTCCCTTTGATTCACTAATACCAAACAGCGAAGGGCACTCCCCTGCCTACCCCATTTCCTTTTATGATGCAAGGATAAAAGATGGCTGCATATGCTATGATGTTTCTTCTGAAACCTGCAAGAATGGCCTAAGATACAACCGTTAACCCCATATTTTTTGGCTCGGATATTCGAATACGTTTTTTTTAGGGGGCAAAGATTCTGCATCATAAAACCGCGATGGTGTGACCAATGAAAAAAAACACAAGGAATTTTGTTGCTGATGGATGTCCATTTAAGCATCCAAACTAATGCTCAATAGATATGGCTGGACAAACGATATTGAAATGATGACAAAATCCCAATTAAATGGAAGCTTGCTCAACCCTTTCTTTCAAGGCATTGTTCATCATAGCAAAACTTTGACACATATCTCTGTCCAAACGATTGCCCGCAAGAGCCACTATAAAACCAGTAAAGATCTCCATATGTACAAAGCGCACATGATTTGTTTTTAAAGGCTCTATAGTAAATATACGCTCGCCATTAAACATTCCTGGTATAAAAAATTTTCCGTACCAACGCAGCTCACGGTGCGGTTCAACCTTTGTCACTGTTGGCCGATAGATCCTACTCCTTCCACTTGAGGTATGAAGGTGTATTTGGAGATTTGACCCGACCTTTGGAGATCCGCATATTTGACGGATAAATGGGTTCCACTCTGGAAAGCTATTAAAATCAGTTAGCACTCCCCAGGTCTTCTCAGGAGACGCCTTAATGTCAATCTCAGTGCGAATTTCTTTCAATCCATATTCCCTGTGTTTGTGTAGTTGTTTAAACTTTATCCACTCATTATATCCTATAGCACATTAAGTAAAAAAAAGTCAACGGCTTGAGCCATATCATCTTTTGGTAAAAATGGCAAGTGCCAAAGCCAATTGGTCGCACAACTGAATGGGTATTAATACCTTTTATAGAAACATGTTATCACCTAATCTTTTCAGTATCTTTCGTATTTTGGAGAACTTTGTTGCTAATTTATATAATAGATCGGTACATCAATATTAGAACTTGCAATCAAAATCAGCCTCATCAATAAATTATGAATATAGGGATTAGGCATTGCTTGGTGTTTCTCATATCCATTTTGTTGGCAAAGCCGAATCCCGGACCTACCGATTGACAGGCTGAAGAAATGGAATCAAAATAGTGTGAGTGGTTTATTCACGCTGAAAGAAAACATATTTTTGTTAATAGGATGCTTAATAAAATGCAACATTTTGGAACATAGATAACCTGGTTATCTGGATAATTACATGTCATGTCATATCATCAAACTATTATCAAGTCACTACATAACCTTATAAGTCATGAAGGCTAAATTTAAATATGAGACAAAGATTTTCATTAGGAAATAAATGCGAATGTATGTGTCATGGCAAAGCCGGTATAGTAGATTTTTGTGGATATTGCACCACTTCTCATAGAAACACATTCTCCAACAATAGATCAAGAAGATAGCAATATTTTTTGCTTAAGAAGTAAAACTTCTTCCTAATCAGGTATAATAACTGATACCATGGTTTTCTTCAAAATCCAAACATCAAAAACATAATTCGTCCCTACTAATCATTTTCAGATATGTGTCATGAAAATCCATTAAAGTACGGTAAGCATCCGTACACCAACATCATTTTTCAACAAAAACACAAAATTTATGAATTCATAATCATTTGGTATTGATCTCTCTTGGAACAATTAAACCAAGATAACCGTTTCCATATGCATCATAAGTTAGCGCAAATCAGCATTCTCAATGTTGCTCACAATAAAAACTTCCAGTTTTTGGCATTTAAAAAACAAACAACAAACAAGCCAGGGATATAGCAAGCAAACAAAAAATTTATGATGCTTTAGACTCTATAACTTAATTCTCCCGATGATCAGATAAACCATAATGGTCCTATGGTTGCATAATAGACATGGCAATTAAAGCTTTTTAGAGATGGCATTTCTATTTTTGCAAACAGGCGTTATTTTTCTAATTCTTTCTTTTCCCTATTAGCATATTATTTGACCAGGCAGTCATAAACTGCTTTCGCCCCGAGCCCATAATTGCAAGATTTTTCCTTGATTTTGTTATGTGCCATCCTTCCATCATAACAATAAGACGGCCTTGAGGCCAAAATTAGCAAGATTTTATGCACCGAATATCTCTTCTCGGATAGTCAAGTTGGTTGGTGTTAAGTTTTAATTTTGCAATGCAAAGCAATAATAAAATAACTAGGCAAATAAGCAATAGTAGAAGATAACATGATTAAAATGGAAGTATTTGAAGAAGTTACCCATAATTCAGGTATCAAAGATATTAATGAATTCTTTGAATCAGGAAAAAGAAAAGTAATCAATGTACAATTAGCGACTAATCCTACTAGTAGCAGCAATAAGCCATTTGTGTTCTATGTGTTTTATGAGGAAGGGGAAGAGCAAGAATAGGAAGGAGAAAAAGCAATTTATGTTGTTACTGTTTTAAATTATTATCCCATTATTCTCTTTCAGGTCTGTTTAGTGCATATCTCATGTCCGGAATATCCTATTGCCTTTGTTTACTATATACCCTAAATTGATGTCCAAACTCCCACCCCCTGTAGTCATTGCTAAAACTTCTCCCCCATATTCACCACTATTGCATATTCAGCATGATACCC
>JBKJYK010000162.1:0-3038 GCA_046715515.1 Candidatus Nitrosocosmicus sp. | reverse complement strand
ACCAATAATCAAGCCAATAATCAGGAATTCTTCCTATCTCAAACAATCGAATCTTGCAAGCCATTACCAACAAGAGAAATAAAAATTCCTTTTGGGGGCAAAATCTTTTTACCCATTATAAACTGGGTTTGTTTTAAGGATAACGAGGAGCAAACCGACGAATATTTGAAAAATTTGGCAAAAGAGAAAATGGACAGGATAGGTAAGCTTGAACTTTACATTAACGACAAACCTGTACGTGAAGACCTGACAAAATATCGAGTGCAACCACCAATTTTTAAAATTGAACTTCCAGAGAATAACATCCTTGGAATTAAACCAGGACTCACCTCTCTAGTTACAGATGGCTATTGGATTTTATTTGAACCATTGATACAAGACATTAGGTTGAACTCATTTGGGTCATGTTCCTTGGGAATTACAGAAATAGGTGTAAACTACAATATCAAATTGGTGTGATGAATATAATGGCGATCACGATACGTATACTATAGAATATTTTTATTTTATTAGTTAATAAAACCTTGACAACATAGTCCTTAAAAACGACCATATACAAACATATTTTTATTTAGCCAAATTAATTAAACCTATCAGATCAATTAAAAACTATTCAAAAACTGAAAATATGACAACTACACACATATGCATATTCATTTGAAATTAGATAATGATTGTCAATTAGCGATAATTATCACTCAACTATCAAAATCATGAAAAAAACATGATTGTTAACAAATTCCATAGTATGTCTTTACTATTCTTTATATTAGAAAAATTTATTCATTATTGACAATTTATCCCGTTTGTCATCTATCTTCTAACGTAACTAAAACACCATTTAGCCAAAACAATAGTTGTTAAGCATTGAATTTAATTGCTAACTCATTTATGCAATAGTATTCATAGTATAATTTGGAATTTAACATTTATTTGGTTTAATCATTTTTGGGTTTAGTAATATTTCTTTGAATTTATGTGGATTTATTATGGATACAAAAATATTTACTATTATATGAAAGTAAATTGAATATAAAAATTCCACATATGTTAAAAATAATAATAAATAAGATAATCAAAACTAAAACATATAATTCATGACAATTATATTAAATACTTTTTTTACTATTTTTTAATAACCTTATTATTCAATTCAAATGACGTTTATTTTATAGTAAATGATCTGAAGTATATTATTTTCCCAATTTCTTTTCTGTATTAATTCAAAATTACTGGACCCCAATTCTAAAGCTTTGATAGTGAATACAACTTTTGCACTGGTACCAGGTATTTTTGTTAAAGGTGATTCATATATTTCAGATATAGCAAGAACAGTTTTATTATAATCAGGATCAGCATGCCATTCATAACCACCTTTACCAATTTCTAACGCTATCACATATTCCTGTCCCTTTTTTAAATTGATTATATTTAACTCATGAGTCATAATTGAATTTAATGTGGTGGTATTAGTAATTAAATTAGACATATTGTTTTTCTTTATTGGTAATGTTTTATATTGTAGGCTGTCAGTAAATCCTATTAAAAAAACACCTATAAAAAATATAGAACTTAATACCATGAAATATATAACAAATTTATCATTTAACAAACTTTGACCAAATACATCTAAAAAACAAAATATATTTAACATATCCTCGATTCCATTACAACTAAAAAACCTAATTGAAATTAAAAAAGTTATTATTATATTGCGTATTTATCAATTACTTTAATAACGTTGATTTTAACTGTAACTCATGGCAATAAAAATAAAGGGTTTCGGCTGGAAACGTGATTTAAATGATCAAAGAGACTTTACCCCAGAAAACTCAGAAATAAAAAAAATTCTCACTTTAGATTCCGAAAGGGAACCAAAAAAATCAGATGCTGCCCCTGTTCCAAAAAAAATAGATAATCGAAAATATTGTACCCCCATAGAAGACCAAGGCCAAATTGGAAGTTGTACCGCAAATGCAGGTGTGGGAATGTATGAATATATGGAAAAAAAAGCAAACGGCAAATACGTTGATGGATCTCGATTGTTTCTCTATAAAGCTACCAGGCTGCTAATGGGCCAAGAAGGTATAGGTGATTCTGGCGCATACATTCGTACAACACTTGGAGCAATACGATTATTTGGGATTCCATATGAGGAGTTTTATCCATATACAGACAAAGACCCCGACTTTGATAAGATGCCCGATGCATGGCTTTGGGCTTTTGCACAAAATTTTCAATCCTTAAAGTACTTTAGGCTGGATTACTCTGCAGACGGGAATAAAAACATAGAAAGGATGAAAGAATATGTAGCCAAAGGTTTTGCATTGGATTTTGGATTTACTGTATATGATTCATATGGCGACGCAAGTAATAACGGCGGACTTTTTCCATATCCTGCACCAGGTGAAAGAGTGGTAGGGGGGCATTCTGTACTTATTGTAGGTTATGATGATGACAAAGTATCAAAGAATTCAAGGGATGGTAACAGTAAAACAGGTTGTTTCCTTGTTCGAAACTCATGGGGAGAAGGATGGGGTGAACAAGGATATGGCTGGTTGCCTTATGAATATTTTAGAGCCGGTCCTAATGGCGATGTCTTTGCAGACGATGTTTGGACAATTACAAAACTCGAATGGATTGAAACTGGGGAGTTCTTCTTCAAATAATTCATTATTTAGACAACATCTCAAAAATAATTAAAATTTTATAATTTTTTAACTTTTTGATTATCATTTACATACAATAATAACAAAATAACAATAGTTCAACGGTTTATCAAGATGGCAGGAGATATGCAATATATTTACACATGTATTTGCGATGTTTATCTGCAATTTTTTTTATCTTTGCTATCGCTCTTTCTCCCTGTTTATATAAAAATGATTGTTTACGTTCCCTAATTATTGTTTTAAAAATAAAAAATCATTTTATGTTTCTCTAATTTTCATGTCAAGTGTTGGGGGGTTGCTTGACCATTCTTTTATCCATTCTCTTAACACATTGACGCTGGCCTCGGCGTTTCTCCTCACAAAACC
>JBKJYK010000161.1:0-4368 GCA_046715515.1 Candidatus Nitrosocosmicus sp. | reverse complement strand
TTAGTGAATTATTAGATGCCAATTGCTATACTTCCAGATGTTGATGAACAAAGATGCATTGGGTGTGCACTTTGTGTAGAAATTTGTACTGCATTAGGTCCAGATGTACTTCGTGTTAAACCTGTTGAAGGTTGGAAACGAGGAAAAGCATTTGTCTTCTATCCAGAAAGATGTATATCTGATGGTGCATGTGTAGGTGTTTGCCCAACCCATGCTATTTTCTGGATGAGACCTTTAGAATATACCTCAGGCCAACCAGTTCCTTTACATAAATTCGGTGTTTTTGATAAAGGCTGGGAAGAAGGTTAATTTCATACCACCCAATATTTTTTATGTTTTAGTTTTTAAATTAATAATGCTTATATAATTAGAAATTTAAAATTTTGTATGCTATTGCCTTCTGAAATTGAATCCAAATCTTTGATTCCCGCTATTCGCGCTATTTTATCCAAAAAATTAATTCAAGATTATAATCTTAAAGAAGAAACTGTTGCCAAACTTTTAGGTATTACTCAAGCCGCTGTTAGTAATTATATACGAGGAACAAGGGGCGATTTGTCTTTAGTAACAAAATTGGAAAGCAATTTCGAAGTCATGAAAATGATAAATGATATAACTAAGGATCTTTCTTTGAATAAAGTATATTCACCAAGTACTATGACCAAATTTATTCAATTGTGTAATTACATGCGCTATACCTTTATTATTTGTGATGTGCATCATAGCATCGAATCAAATATCGATAAAAGTATCTGTGAACAATGCGAAGTTATATTGACAGGCTCTCGTTTTTCCTAACCTGTATTTTTCTTTATTTGTCGCCAATTAAAATAAATTATTGAATTTATTATACTGACTTTGTGAAGGTTTCTATATCGGGAATTAGGGGAATATTTGGAGACGACCTAAGCCTTCAGGAAATAAGTAGGTTCTCAAGACTTTTTAGTTCATATATTCATAGTAATTATGATCAATTATCTTGTGTTATTGCTAGGGATAGTAGGCATTCAGGAAAAATTATCTGTGATAATGTAATTGGTTGTCTTTTGGAGCAAGGGATAAACGTTTATGATTTGGGTATAGTACCCACCCCTGTACTGTTCCGAGAATCTAGAAAATATAGCGGTTCAATAATGATTACTGCTTCTCATAACCCAATGGAATGGAATGGCCTAAAATTACTGGTTAATGGGAGGGGGTTATTTGAAGAGGAATTAGATCTTTTGCTAAAAAATACAATTCGAGGATATTCTGGTACCGGTGAATATTATAAAATTCATTCAACCTATTTGACCGATATAACGCATTATATTCCAATTCCTAATGATATTAAATCAGACTTTAAAGTTGGTTTTGATTTTGGAGGGGGTGCTGCCTGTAATTATGTTAACCGATTATTCCAAATATATAAAATAAAACACTTGAGCATAAATGATCAATTTGGCTTTTCCTCAAGAGGCGTAGACCCAACCTCTAATAATTTAGATGATTTGAGAGAGTTGGTTAAACTAAATAAATTGAATCTTGGATTTGCATTTGATATGGATGGCGATAGGCTTGTAATTGTTAATAATATGGGCGAACGGCTTAGTCCTGATTTGACTCTTTTATTATGTATCTCGGGTGCAATTTATAACAAAACTAAAAAATTTGTCATCAGTTTGGATTCAAGTATTTCCATTGAAAAATACATTAGAGAATATGGTGGAGAGGTTTATTATTCTAAGGTTGGGGAATCCAATGTTATAAAAAAAATATCTGAAGTTAATGGTGAGACTGGGGGTGAAGGAAGTAGCGGTGGTTTTATTATGCCAAATTTTACATCTTGCAGAGATGGGCTTTTAGCTAGTATTATTGTTTCTTCATTAGATCAAAAAGTAATTGATGAATGTTTAGCTCTAGCTTCAAATTATACACAGGTTAGAACAAAACTTCCAATTAAACCTGAAATTAAATTAAATGATCTGCTTGAAAAAATATCTATAGTTCTAAAACCTTATTCGAGTTCAATAATAGATGACGATGGCTATAAATTTATTATTGATGATGACTCATGGGTTCTAGTTAGGGCTTCAAATACAGAACATGTGCTAAGAATATCTTTAGAATCCGAAAAAAATCGTTCTGATTCTCTACATAAATTAATTTACAATAAAATATACGAAATTTATGAAAAGATTCAATGAAAAACAGATATTGGGTTTAATCACGTCCAAATTGGGTAATACTGGTTTGGAACCTTTATTTGGTAAAGATGATATCTCTGTAATTTCACTTGAAAAGATAATTAAAAAACCAAATAAAAACTGTTATTTATCTGCTACATGTGATATGTTGGTAGAGCATACAGATGTCCCTCCTAGGATGACATTCAAGCAAATAGCTAGAAAGTCTCTCGTTTCTTGTTTGAGTGATTTAAGTGCAAAAGGAATAAGGCCTATGGTAGCATTAGTTTCTTTAGGAATACCTTTATCTTTAAGTAAGGGGGATGTTCGTGGCATAATTAATGGATTTACATTAACATCGAGAGAATTTGGCTTTTTTATAATTGGCGGTGATATTAATCAATCCAAAGAGTTAGTTATAGATTGTTGTATGTTGGGATTTTCTACCAACAATTTGAATATTCCTAGGAGAAATGGTGCTATTGTTGATGATTATGTAATAGTTTCGGGCCCATTTGGATATAGTTCCGCTGGTTTAAAGATTCTGTTGAATGATTCTAAAACCCCCAACAATTTATTCAAAAAGAAGTCAATCGAATCTGTATTGAACCCATTACCCCAAATAAAATTTGGATTAAAATTATCTAAATATCTTTCTTCCTCTATAGACTCTAGTGATGGTCTTGCTGCGTCATTATACGAATTAGCAAAAGAAAGCAAAGTCAATATGTTAATACATGGGGATAAAATACCTATTCCACCAGAGTTGAATAAATTCTCAATACTCAATAACCTTGGCCTAGATGATCTTATATTTTATGGAGGTGAAGAATATCATATAATTGGAACAATTCCAAAAAAAAATATTAAAAAAGTTAATTATCTGGTAAAAAAATATTGTTTAGATTTTTTTATCATTGGGAGAGTTGTTAGTGGAATAGGCAAAGTTTTTGTAACTTACCCCAATGAACAAAAGAGGTTATTGAAAAATAAAGGTTTTACCCATTTAACTTAACAAAGTTTTTAAATGCGTTGAGCAAAATTTTTTATATTAATGTCTCAAGAAGAAATTACTCAATATAAGTGGGGAGTGGCTCATATTTTCAGTAGTTACAATAATACTTTAGTTCATATTACTGATATAAGTGGTGCTGAAACCATATCTATTAGCTCTGGTGGCCGACATGTTACTGCAGATCGTTACGAGTCTTCCCCCTATGCAGCTATGAAATCTGCTGTTTCAGCTGCAGATGCTGCTAAAACCAAGGGTATCAATGCACTGCACATAAGGGTTCGGGCTGTAGGTGGGGTAGGTGCTCGAATTCCTGGCCCTGGAGCTCAAGCTGCAATAAGAGCTTTAGCAAGAGCGGGATTCAGAATAGGGAGAATAGATGATGTTACACCCGTACCGCATGACACAACGAGAAAGCCTGGTGGACGTAGAGGAAGAAGAGTATAGTTTTGTTTTATTATCTCTAACTTATTTATTTATTTACGATTTAATCTTTATTTATTAGGATGGGATCGGCCGGATTTGAACCGACGACCTCCAGCGCCCAAGGCTGGCATCCTACCATGCTAGACAACGATCCCTTCTTTATAATCTGAAATTTTAGTCTAATTTTAATCTTATTTTTAGGTAATTTAATTTGCAGAAAACAACTTACTAAATTATATTGTATTATATATTTGAAATCGGTAATATCTTTAATTTATGATATTCGAAAACCATATACTTGCAGGTAAGATCGCTTCGACAGTTAGAGAAAATGCTCGCAAAAAAAATCATATTGATAGAACTCTGTTTGAGATTTGTGAATCTATAGAAAATGAAATTACTTTACTTGGAGGAAATCCCGCATTCCCTGTAAATGTAAGTTTAAATGAAATAGCAGCACATTATACTGCTGAACCCCAAGATCCAATTGTAGTTAAAGACACTGATGTTATTAAAATCGATTTAGGTGTTCATATTAATGGACATATTGCTGATACAGCAGTTACTATTTCGTATAATTCAAAATATGATCAATTAGTGGATGTTGCTGAATTGTCTTTATCTGAAGCGATTAAAATTACAAAAGTTAACACAAAATCTGGGGATATAGGAAAAACAATCGAAAACACTATAATACACAATGGTTTGAAGCCCATCCAAAATCTAAGCGGTCACTCACTGGACCAATATACTGTGCATGCGGGA
>JBKJYK010000160.1:0-25414 GCA_046715515.1 Candidatus Nitrosocosmicus sp. | reverse complement strand
TTGTTTGCGAGCATTATGCCTACCTTGGAGCTTTCGCCTCCAGGGCCGGAAATGGTAAACCCATTGAGGTCTATTGTGATTCCATCGGCGCCTGCGATGATTCCATCGGTGCTGCACTCAAGGTTTGCTGAGAGCTTTACGCTTTCACTGATGACCTGGCCGCAAGACAAACTTGTGCTGGTTGGTGCTGCTGCTGCTGCATCAGATGTGGATGCGGAATCTGCGGTGCCTGAGCTGGTTGTTGTTGGGGCCCCTTTATTGTCATTAGTGTTATTATTACTACTGTTATTATTAGTTGGAAGAGCGCTATCCAAAATATTTTCAATCATGCTGCCTTGTGCTGATGCCAAAGTTGGTTGTGTTAACAAAGCGCCAACTGATGCAAATGCCAATATTGCTGTCATGAGGTATATTTTATTATTCATTCAGTTAAGATAATCAAATTATAATATATATGAAAAACTAATGTATGTATACATCGGAAGATCAAGGCATATTAGATATAAACTAATGACAACTAAATCAATCATAACATTTTTAGCTAATTTTCAAACCAAACTCGGCTATTGTATTTAATGAGGTTTTCAAATTTAAAGTAGCCATATAAGTACATTTGATGGTTAATCAGGTATTTACATTATTACCTTGTTAAATTTTGCAAGCATTCTCAACAGTCAATATGATAAGACATAGTCAGCAGGTTTAATCAATACCACCCATCATAAGAAATACGTCCCGAGACTGACAGTATACGAGTTTTTCTATTCCATTTCCAAGTGATCATTAGTTCTGGTTTTTTCAACAAATTATAACAAAATCAAACCATTTTCTTTTTAATTGGACGTTGCCATCCATCACACTATTTTTATAAACCAATAGGCAATGTCCAGTTAGTTCATACCCAATACAAATTAACATTTCCCATTATTATTTTTTCACAGAAATATGGAAGAATAGGTGAAAATTTATTTATAATACCGTAACTCTCATCCGACAAAGCATTTAGGACTTATCGACATTACTCACCAAATTTACGCGTCATCTTTTTAATAAAATTTAGTTTTTGTATGGAATTTACAATATTCAGCTTCAACTAAACCAAATCTAAGTGAATCAAACATCATTTTGCAACCACAGGACAAAATTAAAAGATTCCCTTCCCACCGGTATGTTCCCTCATCCATATTTTCCATGTTTATAAATTGACCTCATAAATATTCAAGACAAGTGTATTTTTTAAGCATATACTAAAAATGAAGTATCTTATGAAGACGACCGTATGACTTAATGGGAAGTTACAACAACAGTCAAATGGTAATGGTTTAATTTGTTTGAAAAGAGGTCAAGTTATTCTCATATGGACATCCTTTCCAAACAAGCGACGAAATAATAAAAAAATAATTGTAGAAACTGGAAAGCAGTTTAAAGTAAGAACAAAAAACAAATTCCCTATGAATAAAAACTGGCCAGTTTTCTAATATTGTTTTGAGTATTTATTAATAAGTGTGTGGATTCGATGAATATTTCCTTTATAGGGAACTCCTTTTCCCAAAATGTTAGAATAAATGTATTTGGATCAAAACTTGCCCTTTCTGATCTTTCTGACCCATTATCCATATGAACAAATCGAAGTGATCCAATGTTTCTATTGGCTAATACATCATTAGACGCTTTTGCCCAAATGTGAAGTCTCTCATCGAAATGTTCAATATCATCACGTAAATATCCAAATAGTAGATAGGACGTTTCTTTAATTAAAAGTTTTTTCTTAAGAAATTCTCCGCGTTCATTACACTCATCTATCAAAGATTTGTCTCTTGGTGTTGATGGACAAAAAATTTTAGAGATGTTTGTACAAGCAAAAAGTATTGATTGAATTAGGGCCCAACAATGAATAATATCATCTGACTTGATATTTATAGCCAGATCATTGCATGAACTAACAATAACTTGACACTGAAACTCGATCTCTTTTAAAAAAGCTATTTCAATATTTTTCTCCAACAAACAGGAAGGACCTAACCAAAGACATTTTAATTTACCTTAATTTAATAGGTGAATAAATATTTGTTTAACAACAACCCGCTATTTGACAATAATTTAAAAGAAGAAATCAATTGGGATTCACATAATCATGTTTTGTTTTTTTTGATCTTTAATTTTAAGTATTTGTTAATAAATTATTCATCTGAATTACCGTTCTGATTATAGTTGTCCAAAAAAGAAAAATCTGCTTACGGCAATATATTAAAATGTTAACAACTACATATCCATATCGAATGTATGGCTAAAGATATAGTCTGCGAGATAACACTAAATGACAATAAAACAATTAGATTAGTAAAGGGCGATATCACTGAACGAAATGTGGATGCGATAGTTAATGCTGCCGATTCGAATCTTAACCACGGAGGTGGAGTTGCAGGCGCCATTGTTAAAAAAGGTGGAAGAATAATTCAAAACGAGAGTAACGATATTGGTTTTGTTTCTGTAGGCTCCTCTGTAATAACTTCGGCTGGAATATTACCTTGCAAGGCAGTTATTCATACAGTTGGGCCCAAAATGGGCGAAGGCAGCGAGGATGAAAAACTAAATAAGGCAATTAATAGTGTTTTCAAACTTGCATCTCAAAAAGGTTTTAGCAGTATATCTATTCCTGCGATAAGTTCTGGCATATTTGGTTTTCCTAAAGACAAATGTGCAAAAATACTAGTGAATGAAACTGTAAAGTTTTTTCAAAAAGAGGGAAACAATACATCTGTTGAATGCGTAGAGTTTTGTATCATTAATGACATTACCCTAAAAGAATTCAAAAGAGAATTTGAATCGTTAAATTAAATACAACAACAAAGTAAATATAACTATATACCTCTTTGTATTTTTTTATTTTTTTAAATTTATGTATTGGCTTATTAATTTCATTCTAGAGAGAAATTATATGCATTTACAGATCAATATAAACAGAAGCTCAATCTCTTTTGCTTAACAATTAAAATAAATTGAAGATAATTACCCAATAGTATGTAAAATAAATCTTGGATTGGAATTCTTTTGGTGGGAATTGGTCAAGACGAGACGGTAAAGACCTAGTTGTCATAAATACTCACGATAGACGCCTAGAGATACTTATTGTAGGCAATGATGATGCCCTATATCACAGGTGGCAGGAGCGACCCGGTGGAGGTTGGAGTGGAGAGTGGGAATCACTTGGTGGGAAATGGCCAGACGATAGTGATCCAGTTGTTGTGGTTAATGCAGACGGCAGGCTAGAGGTGTTTATGGTTGGAAATGACAAAGAGCTTTATCACAGGTGGCAGGAGCGACCCGGTGGAGGTTGGAATTAGGATCAGATAATGGTTGTAAATAACATTGCCCCGTATTTTATCCGACATCAGTAAACAGTGTTGGATTAACCCATTCCAATAAGAGGTGTCTGTAAAGATAAATTTTTTTTATGTCAGTATTCCACTGTTTTTTAATAATGCAACAAAAACAATAAATTATAAATGGATCAATTTTTATTAAGATTTTCTCCAAGCCACTCATATACCATATTGAACACTTTGTCTGCGACTTCATCAAGACCATGGCCGGCATTGTCATACAATACCAACTGTTTTGGTTCTTTTGTCTTATTGTATATTGAGGATGAGCAATATGTTGGCAATAAAGTGTTATTATTGCCATGTATTAACAATACTGAACATTTGTTCTCTTTTAATTTGGAAATACCCCTGTGTCATAACTTTGGGTAGATAGTTACAATGGTTTTCACAATATCTTTCGCAATAGCTGCTGAGGAAATAACCACCGCATCTCCAAAAGAATATCCTACAAGCCCTAGTGAGGTTTTTCTATCCATTTGTGTCAGGAACTCAACACCTGTAAGAACATCTACAACACATTCCTCAAGATTTGTTGGATAGCGAAATCGAATCCTAAGTTTATTTATCTTATCGTCTTTGGCAAGCTTAGCAGATAACCCAGGATACAACCCTTTGGTCGGGCTCTCCCATCCTCCCCCCACGCCTCCAACTAAAATGACAGCAGCGTTACTCTCTTCAAATCCGGATTTGTAATATCTACAGCCTATATAATCACCGTCATTATCAGACCTATTATAGATTTTCAGTTTTATTGGTATGTATCCTCATTAGTTACTGATTCCACCTCAGTGCCCTTAATCAACTAGATATACAACTGACTATAGCAAACATATCTTTTAAGGCATAAAATTCCAATCACAAACAAAAATCGAGGTGCAATATTGATTCTAATTAGCATGGTAAAACTAATCCCCCTATTGCTCCGATATTACGATATCATCTAATTAGTGATTTGTAATCCCTAGATCTTTTGCCGTGGCAAAAACATCGTTTTTTATTTAACTGTACTTGATTATTTTTGTTCATTTTGTTTGTTCTAAAGATATCAATACAATCATTTATACGATTTTGGACATTAAGTTGAAAAAAAGAATTGTTGGTTAATTAATGTATTTAATTTCAGATTAGGATTAATTGAATCCATTAACTATATGATAGATTTGAGGGCAGTTAAAAATCCATTTTGGCAAATAGATTTGATGGCATATATTGGACGATTTGAACAGTCTAGTTAGAGCAATTTATTTTGATCGCCGCAATTTAATTCTCCCCAATGTAAACAACCTAAATAAACAAGTAGCAAAAAATGAATCATCTTGGTGGTATTGGAACTCTAATTTTTATTTTAGATGAAAATGCATTATTGATTCTGCATTATTGATTCACGAGAAATAATAATATTTTATAGGATTAAAAATATATAATGTAAACCATTATTTATGAAATTCGTTTTCTAAGGCGTCTTTTAGCATATGTACATGTTTTTCTCTATCTTGTCTAATGGTTTTCCACATATCAACTAAGTCAGACCTATTATCTTTTTCAGCATCTTGAATGTATTTATCTATAGTATCATATATGAAATCTGCATCCTTTCCCAATGTCCTTAATATGTCATATGCCCTGTTAGATAATCCGGTCTTAGATGTCTCAGACATTATTGAATTACCAACTTGTAGGCGTTATTAAACTTTTTGCAATCTAACGTTTTTCGATTAATAGCCACACTAATAAAAAATAAATATTTGGATTTAAATTAATATAATCATAAAATCAGAATTTACAAAACACAAATTAACAGCATTCTGTAGAATGTCATAATTTTCGATGTTCCTTATAAAGGATCACTAAATAATTATTTGTGTTATTTAATGTTAAAATCAAAACCAATAAACTACATATTTTGTTATATTTTATATGTTTTTATATAATATTTATATATTTAATAAAAAAAGTAAGGATATTTTTATAATACATTTCAAATATGTATAAGAGTTAAATATTTGTTGTTATTT
Organism: Candidatus Nitrosocosmicus sp.; assembly: GCA_046715515.1. Classification (GTDB taxonomy): domain Archaea; phylum Thermoproteota; class Nitrososphaeria; order Nitrososphaerales; family Nitrososphaeraceae; genus Nitrosocosmicus. The sequence continues at coordinate 20,013 of JBKJYK010000160.1, read as the reverse complement.
ATCTATAGATGATGATAAATGGATATAGACTCTAAAATTCCTTTGTCAGATAATCAGGACAAGTCTAACAAAGATAACACAAACAAAGGCACAGATACCAATCAAAAAAATCTTACCATAAATGAGGGCATAAATATGGATAAAATCGATTTAGATATTCTTGATTCCAGGTTTAAAAATTCCATAGAAGAATTCATAAAAAAACTAAATAGTAATTTAATTGACGTATCAATATCAACAGAACAGAAAAAAGCGATTGAAGATCAAATCGAAGGAATGGCTAGAAGACTCAAGGAAATTCCCATCAACAAAATGATACAAAATGATCTTTCAACAGATTCAGTTCAATCATTTAGTCAGGATAACAATAAACCGATTCCATGCGATCATATAGAGCCAGAGATAAACCCAGAGAACGCCGACGCATACAACAACAAGGGTATATCGTTATACTATAGTGGGAAATATAACGAGGCCATTGAGTGCTATGACAAGGCCCTGGAGATAAAGCCGGACTATGCACAAGCATATTACAACAAAGGTATTATTTTATCAGTCAATGGACATAACAGTGAGGCCATTGAGTTCTATGACAAGGCCTTGGAGATAAACCCCCAGAACGCCGACGCATACTACAACAAAGGTATTATTTTATCAGTCAATGGATATAACAGCGAGGCCATTGAGTGCTATGACAAGGCCCTGGAGATAAACCCCCAGAACGCCGACGCATACTACAACAACAAGGGGCTGTCGCTATACTATAGTGGCAAACATATGGAAGCCATTGAGTGCTATGACAAGGCCCTGGAGATAAACTCCGAATTTGCTTGTGCTTATAACAACAAAGGTCTTTCGCTATACTATTTAGGAGATAATAGCGAGGCCATTGAGTGCTATGACAAGGCCCTGGAGATAAACCCCCAGAACGCCGACGCATACTACAACAAGGGGCTGTCGCTTTCCATCCTCAAAAACTATCCAGAGGCCATTGAGTGCTATGACAAGGCCCTGGAAATACAATCAGATAATGTCAACGCACTTAACAAAAAAGCATGGGATCTTGCGAACCACTTTCCTTCCAGGTTACAAGAAGCTTCAGAAACGATAAAAAAGGCAGTAGGATTAGACCCTACAAATATCAATATTGTGCATACTTATGGATATATATTGGATAGACTCCAGACATATAAAGAAGCGATCATAGTTTATGAGCACATTATGAAACAATCACCAAAATTTTCAAATGTTTGGTATGATTGCGCCAGGTCAAAAATAAAACTGGACGGTAAAAACATACAAAACTGTATCTCGGATTTACAAAAAGCAATAGAATTAAATCCAGTTTACAGAGAAAAAGCTAAACACGAATCAGATTTTGAATTTATTAAAAACAATCCAGAATTTAAAAGAATAATTGAAGTCTAATTCACTGATATAGAATTTAAGGACATTTTGTTACCCTTTTCCATTTTTTCAAAGGAATAGTAATTTGTATGTGCTCATACCACATTCTTTTTGTTTTTTTCTGCTCTTTTTTAATCAAATTCCACATTTTAAAATAAATATCGAATAACTAATTTTGAATATTGATTATAATGTGCAATTATTATTTACAATAGTTGAACCAAATCAAACCCTTATTAGACACGCAATAATTAAGTTATTGTTTTAAATTCATATACATATAACAAAGTAATAATTCAACAACCATTATATGTTATACAAGAAGGTAAAAATAAAATTATAAAATCACTGTTTTGTTCTATCTGCAATTCTATTGTTTAACAAAAGGTAAAAGATCCGACATAATACTGATTGGCATTATTTTGTGTATTTTTTATTTTAAATCTTCATTGAGTTTATCGTCATAATTTACCCTCTCATTAACTAATACTTCAGTAATCGTTCTTGTTTCGGTAACAGGTCTTTTTCTTACGATCACCTCTTCCTTAACATATGGTGTTTTTGTTACTACAGGCTCTTCACGTTTAAGTTGAATTATTATTTCGGTTTTAGACCGTACTGGATTTTCTACTGATTCAGAAGGTTTTATGTCATTGTTTGCAGGTATTCGCTCTATCGTTATTTCTTCATGAGTCAATTCTATATCTACCTTCTTTATTTCTTTTACAGGTGATTTTATTATCTTGACTTTATTTTCTGTCATTCTTTTAGATACGTCAAGGCTTTCTCCCATCACAGGTATTTTTGTTTCAAGTTCTTTTGACATGTCTGAGGATTCAAATGAAGGATATTCATTGAATCTCTGTTCTTCTGTTTCTTTGTAACCATCAAGATCACCATCTGTCATATTTAACCTAAGTACAGAGCCGTCAAAGCTTGTTACCGACTTTTTTGGAAGATAGTATCGTTTTTTATTTATTATGCCTTTTTGTGTTGTTATGAAAGAATTACCCACCTCTAAAACTTCGCCAAGATCCTCGCCATTCATTCCTATCGCTTCTTTTTTCACGACACTATTCCAATCGATATTGTTATTCCCATCACTGTTAGACATATACATATAATTATTATTGAATATGGTATTTAATGGATACACAATAATTTATACCACTTTAACATGAATATTGTTAATCCCTAAAATAAACAAATTGGCATATGCTATAGAGCATGCCTGAATTTCTTTTCTAAGTTATCTCTTCTTTATGTGAATCAGGCTGATATATGGTCAGTTTCTCACTTGTTAATTCGACATCTACTTGTTTTGTTTCAGTAATTTCATGTTTTTTTACCACGAACTCTCCAAGTTTTACCATTCTTTTGTTAATTACTATTTCCTCTCCCCATATTGTTACAACACTTTCTATTTTTGAATTTTTTGCATTATAGGACAAAGGTATGGTGTTACCAGCCTCATTATTTTGTTTTTCATTTAATATGTCGTTATCTTTATCATAATGTCTCACCTTTAACGTGTCTGTAGGATTTTCCACATATTCCGTATTATTAGCATTCGAAAAAGTATTTTTGATTTTACTTATACCTCTAGAAAATAACTTGAGCGTTTCATTTGTATTATGAGATTCAATCTTTTTGCCATCTATGTAAATTTCTTCATAGGATACAGGTATCTCAATTTTTTTTGTGGATGTAGTCCATTTTTTCTCAATGGTTATTTTACCCTCTTTTGTTTTCTTTGCAATAAAAAATTTTTCACCTATTAAAGGAATTTTTTTTACGATCTCATTGCCATAGGAAAAAGAATTGTCGCCGTTAAAGGTGTCTTCGATTCTGTCAGAATCAGGGTTATTTGCCATATATATGTAATAGTTGATACCTGTTGTTTATAATAATTATATCTGAAACACATATGGATATAATTATCCACTAGCATGGTTTGAGATAATCAAAGTAATATAATTCAGAAATAATTGTTTTTTTTTCACGCATTTGTTGCTTATACTTTTCGCAAAGCAAAAATCGAATGTTTAATTGATGTGGACTTTATTATTACAGGGTATTTTGTTTCTTCCTGTATTTCATCTTTAAATTGAGATGTTATATTTATTTTTCCCGATGAATCCTCCTTTATTTTAATCAATTATATACTTCCTATAAGGAAGTACTATGGCTTATTAACTTTTTTTAATTTAAACACCATTGTAAAATATAACAAAGTTGGATTGAATTATTCAAAATCAATTGAAAATAGGTTATAAAAGAGAGCAAAGGTATCGAAAAAGGAAAATGGAGTTGGATGCTAAAACTGGAAAGAAAGCTATAAGACATCCAGATAAATGAAGGAAAGTAACAAAATAACCACTCTAATAAGAATTGTATGGTATTATATATCTTGTTATATAATAAAATCTATGTCTACAGATAACAATAAAGACAGTATCGAATGGAATAGTGTCGTGAAAAAAGAAGCGATAGGAATGAATGGCGAGGATCTTGGCGAAGTGCAGGAGGTTGGAGATAGCTACATTATAACACAAAAAGGGCTTTTAAATAAAAAAAGATACCACATACCGATTTCCTCTGTTGAAAGTTTTGATGGAGATATTCTTAAAATGAGGGTTAATGAAGTTGAGATGGAAGGATATGAAGAGGGTAGCGGTCAAAAATTTGATGGATATTCTTCGTTCAAATCCTCAGACATGTCAAAAGAACTTGAAACAAAAATACCTGTGATGGGAGAACATATGGAAGTTACCAAAAAAATCACAGAAGATAAAGTAGACATAATAAAAGAACCGATAAAGGAAACAAAAACAGTAGAAATCGAACTTACACGTGAGATGATTACAATTGAAAGAAAACCTGTTAATGATGAGTCGTACTCATATGAATCATCTATGCAACCTTCTGATCGATCATCAATGTTGAAAGGACCAGTAGAATCCATAACGGAAATATCAATTCCTTTAAAAAGAGAAGAGCCAATAGTATCAAAAACACCTTATGTTAAGGAAGAAGTAATAGTAAAAAAGAAGCCCATTACCGAAACAAAAACTATAACAGCAGAAATAACTACTGAAAACATTCACTATAATAATCAAGTCAGTCAAAAATTAGAAGGAATTAAAAATAATCAAGAGGGCGAAATTTCATAAATAAACTAAATACCTGTTTCTTTACATTTGTTCTGTAGTAAATTCAGCTGAATTTAAAATCCAAAGCCATCTGTTCACTATTGCAGAAGTTTTTGTGTACTTAAATCTAAATGGGGGCAATAAATTTTTTTTGATGTGTTATTATGTAGGTAGAAAGTAAAGCTCCTGACATCACATCAAAGATAAAATTCATAAATAAAAAAGAAGGCAACCATAATTAAAAAAATTAAATATGCATGTTTTTTGAAAGGAAATAGTAATAACAATCTTATCACATTTTCAAAATAATTGCGCTTTTATTCATACCAATCAATTAAATGCTAAAGACATGTAAAAAATTTACCTAATGTCATAATATGTTAGGAGACTCATTTGACCACTTTACAATAGAATCTAAAAAGTTTCATAAATGTATGGAAAGAATAGTCTTGAAAAAACTAATCAGTCCAAATCAAATTACACAAGGTTATCATTTCTTTCGATTTTGAAACCAATTTTCACTTCCGCCTGGTATTCAATTTTTTGTTCACCATTGACCTTAAATGTCACTTTACCTAATTCACCCCATTGAATGTTTTTTACAGTCTTGGATGCTTCTTTGAACGCATTATTAACAGCATCAGTGATATTAGTATCAGATGTACCTACAATCTCTATATATTTATAAACCATAATTAAGTATGATAAGCGTTGCTTAAAATTTTTTGGGTTATAAGTGGAAAACACCCGTATAAATAGTAAAAATTAACGCCACATATAATAAATAATCAATATCTCGTAATACCACAATATACAATTATTAGTATTAATCACTAAAATCAATAAAAAAGGTATAATACAAAATAAAATAGTATAAGATTTTTTTATTATTTTAATTAATGCGAATTCCAAACAGGACTGAATATGGACATATTTTTTATTATAATGCATTCAAGGGTATTGCCCAAAGTTTCAATAAGTCACATACAGAATTATTCCACTTTCTGATTTTAGGCATTTTCTTCAATTAGTTTTTTTAATATATAGCGATGGCAACATATGGGTCTGATTCATTTTCATAGCATAAAAGGACAACATCGTTTTTTTTTTGGAAAAATCTTTATCCATTTTGTTTTGTATTGAGCATGATAACCACCCATTTTCTCTGAGTAAATCGATAAATTCACCCATGTAACTATTTCTTGTTCAAACCGATCAAATAACACTCTTGATGGAGCTACATCGTTAATCCATGTATCCATTTTACTTTTAAGATGATATGAAAGATATATGTTGTTTCAGCAACTTTAAAATAGTCATTTTATAATGTTCCAAATCTGATAATGAATCGGTAAAAACAGTCATATCCATACTATATAAACAATATTATAAAATATAGTTTTAAAATTAATAACAATTCCACATTATCCTATAAATGTCCATTGCCAAATGGAAACTAAGATACTATAAAATTATAATAGCCTAATATCTCCATTGAAATAAATTTTAAACAAGTTCATTATTTAAATACAAGACTATCAATTAATTACATTTGTAAACCGATGTCAAATGAATATGCTAATCCAGAAGTTTTAGTTGATACACAATGGGTAGAAAATCACATTCAAGATTCAAATGTTAGAATTGCAGAAGTAGACTATGATCCAAAATCAAACTACTTTTTAGGTCACATCCCTGGAGCAGTATTATTTGATTGGAGGGAAGATATAAATGATCCAATCAGTAGAAACATACTCTCAAGGCAAGCATGCGAAAAATTGTTGTCAGAAAAAGCAGGGATAAATGAAGATTCAATTCTTGTTTTATATGGAGATTTCAATAATTGGTTTGCAGCATTTGCATTTTGGGTTTTCAAATATTATGGTTTCAAGGATGTAAAAATAATGAATGGCGGAAGAAAGAAATGGCTCGAGGAAGACAGAGCAATTAATAAAGACATCCCATCATATTCTAATGGAAACTTTAAGGCCAAAGACCCAGATGAAAATATTAGGACCTATCTAAACTATGTTTCTAAATCAATAGACAAGCAAAACTCCATTGTTTTAGTGGATGTTAGATCCCCTCCTGAATTTTCAGGAGAAATAACAGCACCAGCAGAATATCCCACAGAGCATGCACAGCGTGGTGGACATATTCCAGGAGCTGTAAACATACCATGGGCTAAAGCAGTAAATGAAGATGGGACTTTTAAATCCCCGGAGGAATTGAGAAAACTTTATCAAGAAAAAGGAATAACATCAGAAAAAGAAATAATATCATATTGTAGAATAGGCGAACGCTCATCCCATACATGGTTTGTATTGAAATACCTTTTAGGCTATCCACATGTAAAAAATTATGATGGTTCATGGACCGAATGGGGCAACATGATTGGGAAACCCATAGAGAAATAAAGTAAAACATCGTTTTTTTAATTTAATTTAATTTTTTAACTAGAATATGAAATAAATAACTCATCTTATTTGAGAACTTGATTTCATTTTTTTCCATAATTATTTCAACCAACTCCTGATTGTTATCAATAGTCCATCGAGATACTTCCAAATCAGCTGTAGGATCATCTGAAACAAGATGGACGATTTGTCCAATTTTCATTTTCAAATTCATAAAATCGCCTAGTTTTGCCAAAGTCGCAGAACATTCGGTTCCTAATTCATACATTTCAAAATCTGGAAAAGACTTAAAACATTTCACATTGTATTTTTTTATTAACAAAGAGATTTCATCTCTGCACTGGTCTATCGGTTGCAGTGATTCAAAATTATTAGCATCTAATGGCTTTATTTTTGCTATCCAACCAAACTCAAAAGGGGAATCATTTAATAGCTTTGGATTGGACATTAGGTTTCTGTTTATTTCCATTATTTTTCCAGAAATTGGAGATCTAATAACGCCAAAATAACTCAGGCTCTCTATGGTTCCTAAACTTTTGTCTTTGTTAATGTATTCGCCTTCCGACTTAAGCTTTATTTTTTTGATATTTCCAGATATATAGGATAGTATTGGCATTATACCCACCCTTACAATTACACGTTTATCCACAGAATCAGTTTCTGCACTGGTAAACTCCAAATCAGCCCAAACAAAATTTTGGGTGTCATACAAATATTTAGTTGGAAAAACACAATCCCCAATTTTCATAGCTATTCGATGTATTTTCAATATTGAAAAATATCAATTTAAATATATTTTTCGTCTATGTCTTTTATATTATATGTGTTGTCATTTGACTGTGACAGATTTGGCAAGATTTCTAGGATAGTCAGGGTCGACCTGCATTTTAAGAGCCAAATAATAAGACATTATCTGCAATGGAATAACTTCAACAACAGGATAAACAAAATCAACACAGTCTGGAAATTCGATATAATCATCATAGATACTGTGATACTTATTAGAAATCCCTATTATAACAGCACCTCTAGATTTGATCTCATTTGAGCTTGAAATAACATCTTGGTGCGTCTCATCAACTGGATTTAATACAATAACCACGGATTTGTTATCTATTAAGGCTAATGGCCCATGTTTAAGCTCACCTGCTGCTAGCCCTTCTGCATGGATATATGCCAATTCCTTAATTTTGAGTGAACCCTCCAATGCAATAGGATAATGAATCGACCTTCCTAAAATATAAACATGTTTAATGTCAGAATCCAGTTTTGCCACCAAAGACTTGATAGATTCATCTAACTCCAAGGTTTTCTCCACATCTTTTACCAATTTTTTTTGCATAGCCATATTAAGGTCAAGTCGACTTCCAGGCAGCACACTTACAATATTATACAAAACCATGAGTTGTGCCATAAAACTTTTTGTTGCAGCGACCCCTATCTCTGGACCACAATTCAAGATAAGAAAAGAATCACTCAATCTTGCCAAAGAGGATGTTGGGACATTAATAATTGAAATTATTTTAGATCCACACTCCTTTGCTTTTTTTACCGAATGGATAACATCTGCCGTTTCACCGCTTTGAGAAATGGCAATAACTACAGAATCAGATTCCAAGGTGTCCGAAAAATAATGAAATTCACTTGACATTATAACCTCTGATTTGATTTTTGCATATTTTGCTAAAAGATGTTTAGCTAACAGTCCAGAGTGATAGCTTGTTCCGCTGCCTGTTATATAGACATTTGAAGCATTTTTTATATATTTACAGAATTGTTGAAAATCATTATTTTTGTTGATTGAATTAAGTAGTATGGATGGCTGTTCATGAATTTCTTTAATGGTATGATGGGCATATTTTCCTTTTTCTGTGGAGGCCAATTCCCAAGCAACTTGGGTAACAACCCTAGTTACCTTATTATTATTTATATCAAATATATGGTAATTTTCACCATCTATAGTAACAATGTCACCATTATCTAAGAATATAGCTTTATCAGTATATTTTAAAAAGCCAAGAACATCACTTGATAAGAAAAGAGCAGAAGGAGCAACTCCTATTATCAATGGCTCATCAAATCGGGCGCCACAAATTAGTCCGTTTTTGAAAATGGCAACAAATGCAAAAGAGCCCTTCAAAACATTACAAGTAGATATGAGTGATTTTCTGTAATCAAAGTCATATTTTTTACAATATTTTTCAAGTAGATGGGAAATAACCTCACTATCTGTTTGACTTTTAAACACATGACCTTCCTTTGATAATTCATCCTTCAATTCCTGATAATTTTCAATTATCCCATTATGAACAACAGCAATATCTGAAGTGCATGAAAAATGAGGATGTGCATTTTTATCATTTACACCCCCATGTGTTGCCCATCTAGTGTGTCCAATTCCCATATGTCCGGGTAATTTGTTTAGTCCTAACACTTTATCGACCTCAGCAACTTTACCTACGCCTTTACTTATCAAAATCTTTCCGTTGTTAAGAGTTGCTATTCCAACGCTATCGTAGCCCCTATATTCCATTTTTTTTAGGCTGTCAACTAACAAAGGAGCAGCATCAATTAATTGTCCATTAAATCCAATGATAGAACACACATTCATTAATTGAGTAATTAACTTAAAACCTTTATCAAATAAAAAATCATACCGTTATAAAATCTATTATAACATAATACGCATAATTTAAATATCAAATAAAAAAAAATAATTAAAGTATATAAGAAAATGTATACCAGCAATAAAACGTTATAGGTAGTCAAGATTAAAATGGGAATTGAAAAAAAAATGATTTATGAAAAAGAAGGCAAAATATTTGAAAAAAAAATCCATATTTTAGAAAATGAAAAAAAAATCCATATTTTATCCAATCCAATAGCATGGAGAATATTAAAATCCATATCAAATAAGCCAAAATATACTGCCCAAATAGCGAAAGAATTAAAAATTTATGAACAAAGTGCGTATTATTATATAAAAAAATTAATTTCTATCGAAGCAATTAAGGAAGTAGGAACAGATTTTGTTCGTGGCGGTACAGCAAAACTGTACCAATGTGCAAGCCCATCTTTTGGAATAGAAATGTCATGGGGGGAGAAAAGACTGATTAATCAAACCACAGAAAACAATATGAACAGCATCAATAGCGAAATGACAAGAAAATTTTTGACCGGGTTTATTGATAAAGAAAATTTCTTTGACGGTCTTGTAATTGTAGGCTCACCTAATCCCCACGGTATTTTTAAAACATCTGCAAGAGATGGCCACTATGCAATTCATCTAGCTTTTTACTTAGGTACACTATGTAATGTGCCTGAAGGATTTATTGTAAAACTAGATGAAGATGCAAAAGCAGAAAAAGAATTAGAGGGCAATAATTTAATTATAATAGGTGGTCCGGGGACAAACATTGTTTCAGCAGAATTTAATAGATATTTACCGATAAAGTTCAATGAAGACAATTACTGGTCCGGATTAGTAGATAAAACAAGTAAAATATATCATTTAGACAATTTAGGGCTAATCGCCAAAATAAAAAATCCATTTAACGAGTTAAAAAACATAATTTTAATTGCAGGAGTAAGGTCCATTGGCACCAAATCGGCAGTAATAGCATTTACAAGTTTCAGTAAAAAGACATTTTCAGAATATACAGGGAATGAAAATGAGTGGGCCGCAGTTGTACAAGGATATGATATGGACAGTGATGGGAAAATCGATTATGTAGATATTGAAAAAGTTGAGAAAATATAAAAAGAATCAGATGGTAAAAATATTTACAATTTAGGAGGGACTGGTAGAGGCTTCGAAAACTGGAGCCAGATGAATTAAAATTTGGGCTTCTTCATCTTTTTTTACCAAGTAACCAGGCAAATTGATTTTTCTATTACCAATGCTAACATGACCATGGGCAACAATTTGTCTTGCCTGATAAGGAGATTTTAAACTAGAACGTTTCATTACCAAGGTTTGTAATCGTCTTTCTAAAATATCTTCAATTTTAAGATTAAGGATGTCATCCAATGTTGAACTATCTTCTACGATACCAAGCCTAGACAAGTAATTTAGGAGCTTGGTCTCTTTTTCATGTCGTATATCTGTTGAAATTGCCAATAGCGCTCTTGCTTGATTCCTAATTCTAGCAATTTCTGTTTGAACTTTCCACAACTCTTTTTTATTTCGTAAACCATAAGAACCAACTACATACAATTCTGAACTGATTTGGTCACTTGTCCAAATGCTTCGTGGTCTAGTATAACTCTTTTTGGCTTTTCTTGGATCTCCCATCTATATCACCAAATTATTTTTTTCCGGTACTTCCGGAGGAAGCAGCGGGCTTTCCCATAACTTTCTTTACACCTACGGCAGTTTGTTTTCGTCCAGTATTTCTGGTTCTTTGACCTCTAACTCTTAATCCAAACATGTGCCGATAACCCCTCCAACTCATGATTGATTTCTCCCTTTCTATATCATTAGATTTAGTAAAATCCAAATCAGAGGTAATTAAATGAACATCTGTACCAGTATCCATATCTTTTCTTCTATTAAGATACCAATTTGGTACGCCCATGGAACTTATATTTTTTATAGCGTTTTCAACATCAGAAATGTCTTTATCAGTAAAAAAACCCACTCTTAAATAGGGACTTATGTTTAGGGATTGTAAAATAACTTGGGCTAAATTATAACCAATTCCTTTTACTTCACTTAAAGCTACTATAGATTTTTTACTACCTTCAATGTCTTTTCCTGCAATTCTTAGAATATGTTTAAAATCTTCTAGCGACAATTTACTTATTATAACAGAATTTTATTCTCCTAAATAAAAACTATGCTAGTGCAACACAATCTAATGTCACTAATAAAATAAATACATATAAAAATTTCATGTATTCCGACTTTTAAGAAACACGATTTTTATTATAATCATTCTTTTCAATAACATTATAAAATATTTACAATAATGGAGACGAATTTAGGCAAAATAAATCTTATATTAAAGAACATGTAATATTGATTAAGTAAAGATGAGAAAAGAACAAAAATTAGAAAAACTGGAAGTGTTAAACGATAAAGAATTACAAGAATGGGAAAAATATCAAAAAGATTTAGAACTTGCAATAGAAAACCATTAAATTAATTTTCTTTTATAATAATATAAATTTCTCATTCCCGTATGTTATAAGAGTCAACATTTCATTAAATAATTTTAGAATAAAAATTAATAAGTCACTAGCGATATAAAATATGCAAAGATGATATCTGATTGGTTTTCCAGGGTTGGAAGTGCCATTCCCAGAGGTTTCTCTCGTCATTACATTCTAGAGATTTTATCAGAACAACCCATGACAGGTAAGGAAATAATTGACAAAGCCATAGTTCAGACTGGTGGAAAATGGAAACCATCCCCCGGTTTAATATACCCGTTATTAGGTAGATTATTAGGAGAAGGATTAATAGAAGAGCATGAAAACGGAAGGTATAGAGTAACGAAAAAAGGAATATCCATATCATCTGACATAAAATCAGCCCACAATATAATACAAAAACATCTAGAGGTTGTATTTAGGATAGGAAATATGGGAAGATTCATGACTATGGACTTGCTTGATAGGCTATCAGCAATAGGATCAACTCTTAGCTCTAACTTAGATAGAATGACAGAGGAAGAAAAAAACAAATACAAAGAATTCTTAGTAAACGAGCTTAATAAATTAAGCAAACAAGACAAGATTAAAATTCATGATAAAAACATAGATGAAAGTAATATTCTTTAAATCATTATGAATAATGACATTGTCAAAAAAGGCGCAGATTTTTTATTAAAAGGCGGAACACTATTATCAGAGCCTTGTCAAATTTGTAACGGCCTTTTAATTAAATATAAAGGCGACATCATGTGTCTGAATTGTCAAAAACCTAATCCTAATCAAGATGAATTAGAAAAAGCATCAAATAAAATATCTGAGGGAAAAGAAAAAGAAACATGTCAAAAATCATTTGATAAAGACAATATGAGTAGAATTTATGAATCTAAAGAAATAGAAAACTATAAAGATCTTTTATTGCAAATTGATAAAACGATCACCAAAAAAATAATAGACATTAATAAATCAATATATTCTGAAGAAGACTTACTTAAGCAAAAAAACAATTTGAAAACACTGTTTCTTTATCTGAAAATCATGGATAAAATAAAAAAGAAACAACGAAACCAGAAATAATTACATAGATGATTCTTTGTTATTGGCGGATTGTTTATCTTGATCCTGCAAATGTATCTATTGTTCCTTCGTTGCCATCCATATTATTTAACTTTTTTAATATCAACGTTTAACTATCATTATAGTTCTGACTACAACAGGATAACAAAAAGGAAGTTACATTACCAGTTAAGAAATTGCCTACTAATTCATTTATGTATTAATCAAAGCCGCAACTGTTTGCGGATCAAGAAAATCCCCGGTATATGATGCTTTTGACCATTACAATTAATCCCTTTAAAAGGGAGAGATATTACCAATCCAACAATGGAACCCGAAATTTTAACAGCAGGATTAGTTACATATATTGAATCATAGTGTTTGAGAGCCATTACACATAACCGATAAAGATCAAATATGACCGGAAAATACAGTATAAAATTAAATACAAATGAAACACAATAAAAGCATGACTATAATTCCAACAAGTAGAGACATTAATACCCAAATGGACAGGTTATGGAATATCATTTCGGATGTGGATAGACCCAAATTAGGTGGCATGGAATAAGATCAATTAAAAATACACAAACAAAAGGTAACATTGTAGAAAGAGAAACCACAATGTCATTTAAATAATCAGAATGTAAAGAAATAGTAACACTTTATAATAAAAACCAAATAACAACAGAAATAACCAAAGGTCCGATAGTTGGGGAAAAAAATAATAACATTAGAAAAAAGTGATTAGAGCAATACAAAAATAAATGTAAAATGAGATATTCGTGTGAAGGGATTAATAGGACTGTTTACAATTATTGTAAAAAAGTACATTTTTAAAGGAACTGAAGAGAGTCCTAACAGAATTACATACAAGGTAATAGGAGAGCAAACATAATTCACCTACATGATAAAGACGCCATCATTTAGAAAAACAATTCAATAACAATAACTACAAATGGAAATCAAATAATACAGTGTATAAAATTAATTAAAATTAAGCTAACGCATTTGACTTCCCATATTCTTATCTAAATCATTACTATTTTTTTTTAAAATTATTTTCAGTTTATCATTTGCCTGGATAAAGTGATTTAAAGTTATTCTAAATTTTTCTAAATCACGTCTTTTTATTTTAGAAGTAATATTTTGTTCCTTATTTTTGTAATGATCTTTTACAAAATCTCTCAATGCTATTACTGAGGCAGAATTAACTAATCCTTCAATTTCTGCACCAGACAATCCAGCAGTCAATTCCAACATTTTATCAATTAATAATGATTTATTATCTATTGGTTTCTTTTTGACATGTATTTCAATTATTTGTTTTCTTGTATCCATATCAGGAATAGGGATTTCTATAACTTTATCAAATCGGCCAGGCCTGAGCAGTGCATCGTCTATCATATCAAGTCTATTTGTTGCACCAATAACAACAACTCCATTAAGAAGTTCTAATCCATCCAGTTCAGTTAACATTTGACTTATCATCCTTTCAGTTACACCTGATCCTAATGTTTCAGATCCTCTTCTTTGAGCTATTGAATCAAGTTCATCGAAGAATATTATACATGGGGATACTTGCTTTGCTTTTCTGAAAACCTCTCGTATCCCCTTTTCTGATTCTCCAACCCATTTTGACAGTAATTCAGGCCCTTTAATGCTAATAAAGTTGGCCTCAGAATTAGACGCAACAGCTTTTGCTAGCAAAGTTTTTCCTGTTCCTGGAGGACCATAAAGAAGAATTCCTTTTGTTGGCCTTAGGTCTGCAAGATCATACAGTTCAGGATATTTTAACGGCCATTCAGTCATTTCCACCAACTCTTGTTTTGTATCTTCTAATCCACCGATATCATCCCATTGAGTAATGGGCCTTTGAATCTGAAACTCTCTGATTGCTGACGGTGATACATCTTTTAATGCATTAGCAAAATCAGAATTTGTGATAATCAATTTATTTAAGGCCTCTTGGGGAATTGGAGACTGTTCAATGTTAATTTCAGGTAGGATTCTTCTTAGGGATCTCATTGCGGCTTCTTTTGCCAACACTTCCAGATCTGCGCCAACAAACCCATGAGTAATATTTGATATCTTTGGCAAATTCACATCTTCATTTAAAGGCATTCCCTTGGTATGGATGTGGAGGATCTCCATTCGGCCTTGTTCATCAGGAATTCCTATTTCTATTTCCCTGTCAAATCTACCCGGCCTTCTAAGAGCAGGATCAATAGCATCTTGTCTATTGGTAGCCCCAATTACTACCACTTTACCCCTTGATTGAATTCCATCCATCAGCGTCAACATTTGTGATACTACTCTTTTTTCTACCTCCCCAGTTACCTCTTCTCTTTTAGGCGCTATAGAGTCAATTTCATCGATAAATATTATGGATGGAGCATGTTCTTGAGCCGCCTTGAATGTGTTCCTTAATCTTTCTTCACTCTCTCCATAAAATTTACTCATTATTTCAGGGCCGCTGATAGAATAAAAATGCGCATTTGTTTCATTGGCAACTGCTTTTGCAAGCAAAGTTTTACCAGTTCCAGGTGGACCGTAAAGTAAAACACCTTTAGGCGCCTCAATGCCAATTTTTTCAAACAATTCCGGATGGCGGATAGGTAATTCTATCAACTCCCTTACTTTTTGGATTGCATCTTTCACACCGCCAATATCCTCATAGTTTATTCTTGGAATATTTGGTGAAAGACTTTGTTTATAACCACCTAGAGTAAATTTAGTGCTATTGGTAATGATTAAAGGACCAGAACTAGGACTCAAACCATTTACTATGAACGTTATCTTTTTTCCCATTAAGTTTATAGGAATAGTATCCATTTTTGAAACAATTCGACCTTCCAATAGATTTGACAGATGATCTTCAAATCCAGAGTATTCTAACTCTTCATGTGGTAATAGATTAACTGCTTTTGCTAAATTTACATTTTCAATTTTTTTTATACTAACATGGTCATCTATTCCAGAATCAAGAGCATTTCTAGTATATCCATCAATCCGAACTATATTTCTGTTGTAATCAGAAGACAGCCCGGTCCATAGACTCGCATAACTTGTTTTCTTTTTACCTTTTAATTCAATAATATCTCCAGAATCCAGGTTCATCTCATTCATGACTTTTGGATCTACAAGTGCTAAACCTTTACCAACAAAACGAATATCAGTTTCTGCAATTTTTAATAACTTAATTTGATCATTTACCATTAATTTATAACCTCGTGATAATTTTTATATTTATACATTACATTTTGTAATATCTATTACATAATATAAATATATATTACACAAAGTAAAACTTATTTTATAGATATGTTAATTATTACATATATAAATGAACATAAGAGAATTTTCGGTTCCACAAGCAGTGAAAGAAATTATAATATCAAACGATTTTTATTTTAAAGCCATAAAATCAGGTATTGTAAACTATACAGCACTTGCCAACAAAATCCATAAAGATGTAGAATCACTAATAGATTCAAATGTAAATATCGGAACAATTATTGTCGCGATAAAGCGATTCTCAGACGAATTATACAGAACTGATGATTATTTGCTATCAATCAACAACAATAAAAATTCAAATTTAAATTACGAGGGTAACGACCCAAAAAAAATTAATTTTTCAATGTCACCTAATGATGTAAGAATGACACTTACAGGAAGCATAATTGACATTAATTTTAATAATGACAGCATGATAAAAGATATTTCAGATATCATTTACGATTTCGCTAAAGATACCTTTTTTGAATATAATTTAATACATAGCGCAAAAAAAATGTGCATATTTACTGAGGACATTCAAGAATTAAGAAAAATAATTTTAGATTTGAAAGAAAAATACAATGGAAAAATAACCGAAGGTCTTTCAAAAATAACGTTAACTCTGTCAAATGAAGACATCATTTTCACAAGACAGCTACTGTATTACATTTTCGATATGATAAACAATTACAAGATTACCATTAACAATGCTTTTTTTACAAACAGGGAAATTATTTTGATTTTAGGAGGTAGTGAAGCTGCAAAAACTTATGATCTACTAAGAAGAAAATTATTTAGGGATAAAAAATAAAAATAAGCTAAATAAAAAAATCTACCCGCATCCAATACTCATTGATTACATAAATATTTTAAACAATCTCAAATACAATACATCTCCGAAGGCATTTCAAAATGAATGACATCAGTATTAAAACAAATTAAAAAAACAAATAAAATAGTCTCAATATTAAGTAAATGTGTCAAAATTATTAAAACTTAAAACAGGAACATGGAATCTATCAGAACTAGTTAAAAATCCCAAAGATGATGAGTTTTCCACTTATCTTTCCTCAATAGATGAAAAAGTTAAACAATTTGAAAGCAAAAGACAGCTTTTAACACAAGATATTTCAATAAAGAAATTTTTAGAATTTATAAAAGATTCAGAACACATATCTGAAAAACTAAGTATCGTTTCAGGATATGCTCATTTAAAATATGCAGAAAACACATCATCAAATGAAGCAGGAGCATTAGTGACTAAAATGAATATTTATGCTACTGAAATATCAAACAGACTTCTCTTTTTTGACTTATGGTTTAAAAAAGAGATAGACGATAATAATGCAAACCGTCTAATAGAGCAGGTCCCAAAAATATACCAAGAATTCCTAAGGCATGAAAGATCATTGTCAAAGTTTACACTAAAAGAATCGGAAGAAAAAATTATAAATATTCTTGATAATACAGGTATTGCAGCGTTACTAAAAATCTATGATAGAATGACCAATGGTTTTGAATTTGAATACATAGAAACCAAAGGAAAGAAAAAGACAAAAAAAATATTCACCAATAAAGAAAAACTAGTATCTCTAGTAAGGAGTTCACAACCAAGCGAGAGAGTAGCAGCTTACAAATCTCTATGGTCAACATATAAAAAAAATAGCGGAGTTCTGGGAGAAATCTATATTAATAGAGTATTAAATTGGTATAATGAATACATCACATTAAGAAAGTTCTCATCCCCTATTTCTGTAAGAAACCTGTCCAATAATATTGATGACAAAACAATTGAAACACTACTCAAGGTTTGTAGGTCTAACGCAATCATATTTCAAAATTATTTCATAGAAAAATCAAAAATGTTAAAAGTAAAAAAATTAGAACGATATCATCTCTATGCGCCTCTAAAGTCTCAAAAACAACAGAAAATTGATTTTGACAGAGCTATGAAAATGGTATTAGACGCCTATGAAGATTTTGATCCAAAATTTAAACAAGTAGTGGAGGTCTTGATAGAAAAAAAACATATTGATTCTGAACTTAGAGATAGTAAGCAAGGTGGAGCATTTTGTTCAACAATTACCCCAAAAATAGATCCATTTGTATTGCTAAATTTCGACGGGACTATACGTGACATATCAACAATGGCTCATGAATTTGGTCATGCAATTCACAGTGTTCTAGCTTCAGACAAACCAATAAGCGTTCAACATGCGCCATTACCATTAGCTGAAACAGCTTCGGTTTTCGGCGAAATGTTATTAAATGATAAGATTTTCAATTCGGTATCATCTAAAGAGAAAAAAATACTTTTAGCAGAACAAATCGACGATTTTTACGCCACCATAATGAGACAGACATATTTTACAATATTTGAAATTTCTGCACATGATAGCATTTCTAAAAACAATGCGACGACAATAGATGAACTAGCAGATCTATATCTAAGCAACTTAAAAGAACAATTTGGAGTTTCAGTAAAGTTAACAGACGATTTTAAATATGAATGGCTATACATTCCTCATATTTACCATTCACCGTTTTATTGTTACGCATACTCATTTGGGAATTTACTAGTGATGTCTCTCTATCAACAATACAAAAAGGAAGGGAAAGACTTTATTCCGAAATACATAAGAATTCTCTCATCAGGAGGAACAAAAAAACCAGAGGATTTACTGATGGATGAAGGTATAGACATAACCAAAGAAAGTTTCTGGCAAAAAGGTTTCGATTTGGTAAATGATAAAATATCAGAATTGAGGATGATAAAGTAGTATGATCATATATAAAAAAACTCAACCAATAGAATCATCATTATCATGTAGGGTCAATAATAAACAAATAATCAATTAAAGAAAATGCAAATAGTATCTTTTATGTATTTATTTTCACTTTATCATCATTTAGTGTAAAGGTTTATTCTAATCATGTTTCCCATCAACATAGTTATAATAAACTACATGTGAAATTCAATCAAAGCCTTTACCAATATTTAATTGCACAATAAAAATAGACAATTAATAAAAGCGTCCAAACTCGAATAAATTCATCAACGCAACCATTTTTATCAATATTATCTTATGATTAGAATTAAATTTATTACGGTTTTTTATCATATTCAACGGGGGTAATCATTTTATCTTTAACAATTAAAGAATAGATATCCAATTTCCATATTATATTGTTTCTCTCTAGATCTCATCTCATTGCTTCTATCATTCTATAATAATTTTGCTGGCGGTATGTTCTTATTAGACAGTAATGGTTCAGAAACTATTAAGATACAATTACCAAATCCATAATTTTCTCCATTCCATTGTGTTTATATTCTATTTTATTTGGAAGGTTATCTAAAAAATGACATGACCATATTTAAATTAATTTTATTTTGCCTAGAAATCCAGATTCTAGTTTGATATTTGCTTGTCTTCATTGAATTAAATAATTTGAATCAAGATACGAATTTACAAAATGTTTTACATAACAAAATAATATTTATTGGAAGCAACATCTAAACTCAAATATGTTTAGTATTTACC
>JBKJYK010000159.1:0-3519 GCA_046715515.1 Candidatus Nitrosocosmicus sp. | reverse complement strand
TTTATAACAATTATGATCCATTATTATGTGCAATTGAAAATAATTGCTTAGCTGTAAGTTATTCTGGTAATGGTCCAGCAATTGCAGCTGTAGTCTATAAAGATAATATCGAGAATCTGAAAACCTCACTTCAAAACTTTAACGGGAAGTTAATTGTATCTCAAGTTAACAATTTCAAAGCTTTTGTTGAATAGTTATTAATACTAATTTTATTGAGTTATAGTGCTGGTGCAAAATGGTAAAAATAACTGTTAAAAAATCTCAATTGAGTGGAGAAATATCTTGCCCTCCAAGCAAAAGTTACTCTCATCGGGCGATAGTTATTTCTTCCCTATCAAATGGAGAATCAGATTTAAAGAATGTTCTTATTTCACGAGATACTCTTGCAACAATTAATTGTTGTAAAATGCTTGGAATTACAATAGAGTCTGAATTTTTTACCAAGAGAAAACAACAAGCATCACAAACAAATGGTTATTCATTTTCAAATACTGTTAAAAACCTAAAAGTTTTAAGCAAAGGCGGAAGAACAGGTTTTAGTACACCTGAGGATATTCTAAATGCAGAAAATTCAGGAACAACGATTAGGCTTTTATCATCCATGTGCTCCTTAGTTAATAACGGCCTCACCATTTTAACCGGGGATAAAAGTCTAAGAAAAAGACCAATGGGCGACCTGATCAAATCACTAAATCAGTTAGGAGTTGAATGCATTTCATCTAATATTTACAATACTCCACCTTTAATAGTAAAGGGAGGAGGGATGAAAGGTGGAGAAGCGGTAATAAGTGGGCAAATTTCAAGTCAGTTTATTTCATCTTTGTTATTATCTTGTATTTACGCTAAAACAAAGACAAGAATCAAGGTTTTGGGAAAGCAGGTCTCAAAACCATACATAAATTCTACAATTTCCATAATGGAAAAATTCGGTGTTGAAATAGAAAACAATCCATATAACATTGAAAGAGAATTATCCTTCCCTAAATCGGCATATCTCAAAGCCAATACTGTGGATGATGATGATGAAAACAATACCATAACCGAATCTTACACCATTCCAAACGATAAAGACTATATGCCAACAACTTTTCTAGTGCCAGGTGATTTTTCAACTGCAGCATTGCTTATCTCTTCTGCGATACTAAGTGATGGTGAATTGACTATAGATAATTTAGATTTTTCCCTACCTCAAGGGGATTCTAATATTATAAGGATAGTGAGAGAAATGGGTGCTGATATTATTGTAGATAAATGTAATGGACAAGTAAAAGTTACTGGAACGAGGTTACTTGACGGTGGCGAATTCAATTTGAAAGACACTCCTGATCTTTTACCTGTAGTTTCAATTCTCGCATTAAAATGTAAAAATTCAATAAAGATTACTGGAATATCACATGCACGATATAAAGAAACCGATAGGGTGGCAAATATCGCTACCCAATTGATAAAATTTGGGGCAGAAGTTAAAGAAGAAATAGACTCTATTGTGATCAATCCCCCTAAAAAAATCAAGAGTGCATCAATAAATTCATTTGAGGATCATAGACTATTCATGGCCTTTTGTATTGCTTCCTTAACTACTGAGGAATCTAAAATAGATGGGGCGGAATTCGTAGATGTTTCATACCCTGGATTTATTGGTGAAATGAAAAGATTGGGCGCTTCAATAGTTTAATTAGCGTAGATAAAAGGGATTTTTTTTATCTAATATAACTATGCAGCTATTTATCTGCCCCCTTTTTAAAATATTTGGTTAGATAACTCAGTTTACCAGTAACATGAATCATTTTCAAAATTATTAAAGATAATATATAATGGAATTACAAATTAATTTAAAATGCCTGCAAACACCCTTGGGGATCGATTTACAATTACAAGCTTTGGAGAGAGTCATGGCAAATGTATTGGTACAATTATTGATGGATGTCCCGCGGGTTTAAAATTAGACGAATCAGACATACAGCCTTTGTTAGATTTAAGAAAACCGGGACAATCAGCAATAACAACCCAAAGAAAAGAGCTTGATAAAGCATCTATTTTATCTGGAGTTTTTAATGGATTTACTACTGGAGCTCCTATCTGTATAATAATTTGGAATAGTGATGCTGATTCCAGATCCTACGAGGAAATAAAAAAGACTCCAAGACCAGGACATTCAGATTATCCCGCATATGTTAAGTATGGTGGTTTTGCTGATTACCGAGGAAGTGGAAGGTTTTCTGGTCGTTTAACGGCAACCATAGTAATAGGAGGGGCAATAGCATTAAAAATTTTACGTGAGGTGTTAAAAATACGGATCATTAGTTACACTAAATCAATAGGAAAAATTATTGGTAATACTGAAAATATGTCTTTTGATGAGTTGTCAAATAAAAGATATTCCAATGATGTTAGATGTCCTGATGATGAGACTGCATTGAAGATGAAAGAATCTATATTATTAGCAAGAAAACAAGGCGATTCTCTTGGTGGCATAATAGAATGCACTACGAGCAATATCCCTCCAGGTCTTGGCGAACCTATTTTTGAATCTATTGAGTCGGAAATATCAAAGGGGTTGTTTAGTATACCTGCAGTCAAAGGTGTTGAATTTGGTTCGGGTTTTGGAGGTTCGAGTCTTTCAGGATCTCAAAACAATGACACGTTTTATATAGAGAATAATTCCGGAGCAATACTAACTAGGTCTAATAATTCTGGTGGAATTCTTGGGGGCATAACCAATGGAATGCCACTAAAGTTTAGAATCGCATTTAAACCTGCTGCGTCTATATCTATGACTCAAAGAACAATAGACATGGAGAAAAAAATTGAAACCGATTTACAAGTCAAAGGGCGCCATGATCCTTGTGTAGTACCTAGGGCTCCACCTGTTGTTGATAGTGTGGTTGGCATAGTGTTAGCAGATCATTGCCTAAAATGCAATTTAATACCTTCGGTATTAAAAGAATAGCATAATTGGTGATAGGGGGAGAAATCATATGACTATTGAAAAACTCGATGGTTTAAGGGAAGACATGAAAATACTGACACAGAACATTATATCTTTAATTAATCAAAGAATGGAGATTGCAAAAAAAATTGGCCAAATCAAAAGCGAATTACAAATAAGAGTCGTTGACGATAAAGTTGAACAAGAAATTAAGAATTATATTCTGCATAATTCTAACAATAAAGAATTAGACCCTGTATTTTTAGGTCGTATTATCAATATGCTAATAAAAGAATCGGTATCTATTCAAAACAATGAAAAAAATAAGATAAGACCATTATTAAAAAATACTGATACTAATAACAATAATTTGATAAAACCAATAATGCCATCTAATGTGGATAACAATACGGATTATGAAAATATTATTTCCAATGTTAAAATAAAAACTCATATGGATGTATTTAATAAAGCAAAACAATTATATTCTTTGGGTAGAAATATCATCCATATGGAAGTTGGGGAGCCAGACTTTTTGCCTCCTCCTCAAGTTAAAGCGGAACTAATGTCTATTTATGATAAACATAGAT
>JBKJYK010000158.1:0-6818 GCA_046715515.1 Candidatus Nitrosocosmicus sp. | reverse complement strand
ATTATATTCGCTAAACAAACAATATATAGATTTCTAAAATTGATTTTTATGTAATGAAAAATATTAATTGAATTCGTTTGAAATCTATCAAATTGTTTGCAATAGACATTGACGGCACTATAACCATTAATGGAGAGGGGATGGTTAATTTAGAGATTTTATCTAAATTAAGATATCTTATAAATTTAGGTTATAAAATTGTGTATGTTACAGGAAGGTCCTCTGTAGAGGCATTTATTCTGTCGGTATTTGGGGGTACAACTAAAGTTTCAGTTGGAGAAAATGGAGGAGTAATTACCAAATCACCCACACATCATATACTTTTAGCAGACAAAGAAAAATGTATAAAGGGATATCATCTCCTTGCAAATGAGTTTGAAAATATTGAAAATAAACAAGTATTTCCTCGAATGACTGAAGTTGTATTAACTAGGACATTTGATATCGATAAAGGTAATAAAATACTGAAAGACAATAATACAGATCTGGTATTAGTTGACAGCAATTACGCATACCATATCAATGAAAAAAAAATAAACAAAGCTTATGGGCTTAGGTATGTGTTGAATATGTTACAAATAAACCCGTCCGAAGTTGTTGCCATAGGAGACAGTGAAACAGATATCCCCATGTTTGAATTATGTGAAAACAGCGTTACATTTGAAAGTTCCAACTTCAAAGTAAAAAAAATGGCAAAGTATATTGTGAATGGGAAAAATGGAGAAGGAATAATAAATGCATTAGATTTAATCATTAGAAAAAAATCATTTGATTGAAAATGGTATTTGAAATATTAAAAGAAGAAATTAGATCTCATATGAAACGAGCATTATTACATTATAACATCAACGATAAGGACATAAATATTGAAATTACTGAACCCCCTTTGAAAGAGTATGGAGATTTTTCATGCAATTTAGCGTTCTTATTATCTAAAAACCTTAAAAAAAATCCATTTGAAATAGCAAAATATATAGTAAATGATATCTTACCAAATTTTAAAGATAAAGAAAATGAGAAATCGCTTATAAAATCCGTATCTGTTGAAAAGCCCGGTTTTATTAACTTTACCATAGATATGAAAAAATTCTTAAAAATTTTCTTCTCAAATATTCAATCATTAACACAGAAGCCGAAGTATGGCAACAATCAAGAATTAATACTAATTGAGCATACAAGTGTAAATCCAAATAAAGCTTTACATGTTGGACACATAAGAAACGCTGTAATCGGAGATTGTTTGTATAGGCTGCTTGTATCAACTGGACACAATGTAAAGGTCCTGAACTATGTTGATGATTCAGGTCTCCAAGTTGCAGATATTATAACTGCATTCAAATACGCGAACATTCCATTTGAAGAAGAAAACAATCACGGATTTACAAAAAAATTTGACCATTATTGTGGAAATTATGTTTATGTTAAAATCAATGAATTGTATGCCACCAGACCGGATTTAGATGTGAAAAGAAAAATTATTTTAAAGGAACTGGAAAATCCCAATGCCGAAATATCAAAATTTACTCAACAAATTGTGAAAAGAGTGTTAAGAGATCAACTTCAGACCTGCTGGAACTTAAAATGTCATTATGACATACTTAATTTTGAATCTCAATTGATTCAATCGGATTTATGGGACAACATATTTAAAATACTAAAGGAAAGAAAACTTGTTCGGTTTGAAAGTAGTGGTAAAAATATTGGATGTTGGGTTTTTACCTCAAAAACAGAGGGAGACAAAGTTTTGGTACGAAGTGATTCAACAATCACGTATTTTGCAAAAGATATTCCTTATGCATTATGGAAATTAGGATATACTGAAAATCCTTTTGAACTTGATTTTTTTTCTCATCAATGGGACAATACTAATTTGTTCCAGACAACTATAAAAAATAGAGAAAATGAAAAGTCTAATGTACATAGTTTAACTGATTTTGAGGTAAAAAAAGTTATTACAATAATTGATTATAGGCAAGAAAGACTGCAATCATTATTGGTTGAAATTTTAATTAATTTAGGCATAGAAAAAACAAAATACAGTTACCTTGGTTACGAACCCGTCACATTGAGTAATAAAACAGCAGAATTATTTGGTTTTAGCCTAAAAAATAAAAAGTCTACTCAAATGTCTGGAAGAAAAGGAATTTTCGTTGAGGCAGATGTTGCACTAGATTTATTGATAAAAAAAGCCCATGAAGAAATTAACAAAAGAAATGAATACATTTCAGAAAGAGAAGTATCTCATATTGCCAAAGAAATTGCAATCTCAGCAATTAGATATTACTTTGTAAAACAGGATATTGGAAAAATGATTACATTTGATATAAATGATTCTTTGAGTTTGGAAGGCGATACTGGTCCCTACATTCAATATTCTTATGCTAGAGGTAAAAGAATTTATAATAAAATAGAAACTATAAATGATTATTTAGAAGACTATACATTGACAGATTTTGATTTGACTTCAACTGAGATCGAATTGATTAAACAGGTGTCTAAATTCTCAACGACAATAAAAGAATCAGTCAACAATACAGATCCAAAGCTTGTTGCAAGATACCTTTTCGCAGTATCAGCTTTGTTTAATAATTTTTATGAAGGATCTCCAATTTTGAAAGAAACAGGAAATAAAAAAAGTATAAGAATTAAATTATTGTATTCGACTCTTTCAATTATGGAGCACTGTATGAAAATAATTGGTGTAACACCTTTAGAAAAAATGTGAGATAAAGATAATTCAGTATTTCAAAAAGATTAATAAACCTAAAAAAATCATTCAACTTAGTTTGATAGACATTTCTAACATTTTTGAAAAACTATTATTGCAATTGCCCGGTTTGACACCTCAATATACAACTCATCCCCTTTTTCCCGATATGGTTACATCTGCAATTGTAGCTGCAATGATAGCTATTGGGCTAAATTACGGCATGGCTATGTTAAGAAGAAAAACTACAAACATAGAAAAAATGAAAACAGTCATGAAAGAAACAGGGGAATGGAGAAAAAAGTATGCAGAAGCTATAAAAAAAAGGGATAAAGAACTTATAGAAGAACTGAAGAAAAAACAATCTCAAATGAATAAAATGAGCTTAGAACTTCAGCAGCAACAAATGAAACCAATGATGTTATACATGATACCGTCTTTTATGCTATGGATTTTTGTTTTTCCATCCATTTTCGGGCAAGTCGTTGCTTTATCTCCAATCACCTTTCCTTATCTTACCTGTTCAGAAGAAAATGTAAAATTGGATAACCCCACTCAGATTAAGGATAATCCCAATTCACCAGAGATTAAAACCGGACCTTGTAAAATCCCCGGTCAGATGTTTCTATGGGGTTGGTTTTTACTAGTAAGTTTTGCCTTTAGCGGAATCATTGCAAAGGTTACAAATACAAGCATACCAACGTTTTAGCCTTTCTTTTACAACTATAACAAGTTAAAGAAATTGGCGACATAAGTTAAAAGATAAATCTATTTATCTTCGAAAGGAATTAGTTTATTTAAATGGAAAAGATTCTTGGGAGGAAATTGTTTTCAGATAAACCTATAGACTCTTCCCAATCAAAAGGACATAGAATAACTGAAGAAGACATTAAAAAAGTTAATTTATATAATAAAGGAGTCAATAAAATGTCTGAAGAAAAATTTGAAGAGGCTATTAAAATTTTTGATTTAGCTTTAAGAATTGATCCTCATTTTATAGATGCAATAATTAAAAAAGGGTATTCACATTTCCATTTAAATCAATATAATCTAGCAATAACATTTTTTGATCAGGCCTTGGAAGTTAACATCAAAGATCCTGAAGTATGGAATTTAAAAGGTTTAGTATACTATAAATCAAAAAATTATGAAAAAGCTATAGACTGTTGTGAAAAGGCTATAGACCTGAATCCAAATGTAGCTATGGCATGGTATAATTATGCTTGTTATTTTACTTTGAGTGGAAAAATATCAGAAGGCATGGAAGCTTTAAAAAAATCTATAGAATTAGACATATCTAATGCAAAAAAAGCTGTTAGAGACAAAGACTTTATCAATGCTCACATGGAAGAAGACTATAAAAGAATTATAGAGGTCGTAATATTAGAATCCATAAGACAAGGAAATGATCATCTTGGAAAGATATTATGGGTCACAGGTTTGAGTAGGGAAGAGATTCAAGACGCTACCACAAGATTAGTAAACAAGGGTTTATTGTTTAAGAACATAAAAAAAACTTTTACTGGAACAGATGAACAATATGAGCTCACACAAGAACTTGTTGATAAAGTCGGAATAGAAAAAAGGTCATCAAGATCATTTGAAGGAAAAAAGGAAATATTTTTCTCCACTCAACAATTGAAAGATATAAGCAAAATTCTAAATGAGGCATCAGAGCATTCTGAAAGAAATGAATTAAATTTATTATTAAGCAGCATAGATAAACTATTGAATCCAGTATTACACGGTACAGTAATTTTGGATAATTTCTTTGAGGAACATCGAGAACTAAGGTTATTTAGTAGTAGACTGAAAGAAAAAGGTCAAGAATATCTCAACATACATAGAGAAGAAATATCAAAATTCATGTTTGAACTAGACAAAAAGATAAAGGGTCAACAATAAATATACAATTTACCCAAATTATACTATGTTTACTCTATTACTTTCAATTTTTAATTTTTTATTAATAAAAAGATTTATAGCTTCTTTGTATATTTGATGCTCTTCAATTAAAATACGCTGGGATAGAGTATATTCTGTATCAGTATCAAATACAGGAACACATCTTTGTAGGATTATTGGTCCAGTATCAACAGCATTTTCAACAAAATGTACGGTACACCCAGAAATTTTTACACCTGCATCCACAGCTTGTCTTTGGGCATGCAAACCTTTGAATGATGGAAGCAAAGATGGATGTATATTTAAAATGGTATGTTTATACATATCAACTATATATGAGCCCAGTATTTGCATGAAACCAGATAAACATATTAAACCATTACTAGGATGGATATCATAAGATTTTAAAATGTGTATGATTTTTTTATCAAAATCGTTAGTTGATAGTTTATCTTTCGTAATTAATTCGGTGGAAATTCCATAACGATCTTTTGCAACTTGTAATCCGATAGATTCCTTTTTATTGGATATTACTAAAACATTATCCACATTCAGGATTTGTTTACTTGTGATAGCATCTAAAATAGCACCCATGTTGCTACCTTTACCTGAAATTAAAATTGCTAAATTTACCACATAAAGAAATAAATCACTCAAAATTAATAGTTTGTTATATTCTTATCATATTCTAATAAACAAAAAAAGATATGGTAATCAATTTAAGTAAAACACATCATATAGCAACTTAATCGATACTATAACCAAAACTATTGAGAAAATTTTTTGCAAGGAATCTGAATTGATTCTTGACGATATTTTGGAACCGATTGAACCCCCTAACAGAGAACCAATTGCTAAAATAAAACCCATAAAATAATTTGGATGGCCATAATATATATATATAATCAAACCAGACAAAGATGTAAACAACAAAGCAAATTGAGAAGTTGCTGCAGCATTATTCATAGTAAAGTTATATAATATTATCAAAGATGGAACAAAAATGATTCCCCCACCGATTCCAAAACAGCTCGATATTATTCCTGCAAAGAATGAAAAAAAAACCAGCACAAATAACTTTAGATAACGTATATTGTTTTTATTATTAGAAATACCATATTCAGTTGGTTTAAGGACATTATTTTTCACTAATTTGGATTTTATTATTAAATATAATGATGTGAGGATTAAAATAAAAGCGAAATAAAATTTAAAATCTACTAATGAAAAAAGATTAGAAATTACAACACCTAAAAAAGTTCCAGGGATAGAAGAAAGTGAAATTATCAGTCCTGTTTTATTGGAGATTAACTTTTTCCGAAAATAATAAAAAGACGAAGATAAGCTTGTGAAAAAAACAGAAATAAGGCTAGTAGAGGATATTTGTGATGGAGAATAATTCAAATGGCTTAAAAATGGCGAAATAATTACACCACCGCCTATACCCACTAAAGACCCAATTATCCCAGCAAGTATAGAGATAACAAAACCCAATAGGACTTCTATGACCATAGATAATCAACAGGTTTTTCTTATACTATAATATATGTTTAAATTTACAAGAAATAATTCTAAAAGATTAAAACTCTTTAGAGGATTTATTTGCCCAAAAAAGAATTGCAATTGTACTTATTCCAGAGCCAATTATTCCAGCAATTAGAGACTCTAAAAGAAATTTAGAAAATAGATTTGGAACTAAAGAGTTAAAAAAATTGATTATAGTTGGTAAAATTATATATCCAGTTATTCCGCCCAGAAAGCCTATAATCCAAAAAATTAGAACTATTACATATCTATTCATTACATAAATCCCATTTTTTCAAGTATAGAATCTATCGAAGTCTGGAATAATTAAATTTTTTTAGGATAAAGACAAGTAGTAAACCTCTGTAAATATCTTTATTTATAATGCATTATATATTATAAATACAAATTCTTATAAGCATGTTTATATTAAAATATAAACATCATGCCTTACGCAAAGAATGTGAATACAGTTAGTCTGCTTGAAGGACCATCATTAGTCAGAGACTTTTATTTGAGCACAAGCACAATGAACAAAGCCACTGCAAAGCAATATCTAAGTAGGCTTCACCACTTTAGCGTATTTTTGAATAAGGAATATGGGGGTTTGACGATAGACAGCATCGTAAACAAAATCAAAGAAAAAACTGCCGATCCTTACAGCATTTTAGGTGCATACAGC
>JBKJYK010000157.1:0-5407 GCA_046715515.1 Candidatus Nitrosocosmicus sp. | reverse complement strand
AGTGTGTCCTTGAAGCCATAAAAAAAAAATGCGTTAAGGCTATGAAGGATCTTGGTGGCGGAGGGTTATCATGCTGCCTATCTGAAACTGCAGATAATCTAAAAAAGGGATTTGAAATTGAGTTATCAAACATACACCTAAAACAAAAAGATATGACCGATACTGAAATAATGATTTCAGAATCACAGGAAAGGATGTTGTTCATTACCAGTAAAAAAAAGAAAACAAAACTTTTTAATTTATTTGAAAAATATGGCATAAAGTATTCGGTCATTGGAAAAGTCAACAATAGCAAAAATTTATTGATTAGAAAAAATGGACAGGTGCTAGCAACAATGCCTGCTAAATTAGTTGCCAATGCCCCATTGTTGGATAGATCCTCAAGGAAACCACCTTATTTGGACAATATCGATAAATTGTTTAAAGAGCCGAGAATTCCCAAGG
This sequence comes from Candidatus Nitrosocosmicus sp., assembly GCA_046715515.1. Taxonomy (GTDB): domain Archaea; phylum Thermoproteota; class Nitrososphaeria; order Nitrososphaerales; family Nitrososphaeraceae; genus Nitrosocosmicus. The sequence continues at coordinate 4,963 of JBKJYK010000157.1, read as the reverse complement.
ATTTCAATGGATTAATCCTTTCTATGATATCAAATCCAAATATTTGCAGCAAAAAATGGATTTACCAGCAATTTGATCACGAGGTTGGTATAAGAACAGTACTGAAACCAGGGTTTTCGGACAGTTCGGCGCTAAAGTTAGACAATGGGAAATACGTTACCTTTAACCTTGACGGCAACTCAAAGCACTGCTATCTTGATCCTTATCAAGGGACATTAGGCTGTCTTGCTGAATCAGTACGCAATACAATCTGTGTAGGTGCAACCCCAATAGGTATCGTGGATCATTTGCAATTTGGCAATCCAGAAAATGAACAAATTTTTTGGACTTTTTTGGAGAGTATAAGAGCCATCAGGGATTTTTGTTCATTTATGAAAATTCCTGTTGTTGGGGGAAAGGTCAGCCTCTATAACGAAACCAAAAGCGGAGGTATTAAGCCAACTCCTGTAATTGGTGCAATTGGCCTAATAGAGGACAAAAGTTTAATCAAATTGCCTACATTTGATACTGACGATGGTATTTTCATTATAGGCATGACATTTGATGAATTAGGGGGTTCTGAATATTATGAATATTGCCATAAAATCATAGGGGGAACGGTGCCAAAAGTAAATCTAGGCAACCAGAAAAAAATTGTGGAAACCGTAAATATGATGGTCAGAGCAAATTTGGATTCTGCAATACATGATTGCTCTAAAGGTGGGCTGATTGTTTCATTAATGGAAATCTCAATTCAAAGTAATTTGGGTTTTGTTGTTGATATGGATAAAATACCCACATCTTGTACTAGATTGGACCATACATTATTTTCAGAAAGTCATGACAGGTTTATTATCTCAACAAAACATCATAAAAAAGTTAAAGATTTATTGATTCAGAAGAAAATACCATCTGCTGAAATAGGACTTGTTACAAGTGACAAAAAGTGTAAATTAAAATTGAACAACAAAATAGTTATTGATTTGCAATTGTCAGAACTTATCAAAAAGTATGGATGTTCTCTTTTAGATATTTTGGAAAAAAATGTCAAAAAGAAAACCTGATATGTTGCTTTGTTAACATCATCAATTGATTCACCTTTATTAAAAACTAAATAAACCGTAAAACTAATGTAATTTGTTCTTATGGTCCATGAAAATTGTGGTGTGGTAGGTATTTTTTCTCTTGGAGGGTACAATGTGATACCATATTTAATAGATTGTTTAAGGTCTCTGCAACATAGGGGTCAAGAGTCATGGGGGTTAGCAATTCCTAATCGACTGCCTTTCAAAAAAACCGGTTTGATTTCTAAATCGGCCGATGAATTCAACAAAATAGTTGAAAAATATTCATCAAATATTGCCATAGGACACGTGCGTTACTCCACATCCGGTCTTAGTTCTTTAGAAAATGCCCAACCGTTAAAAGTTAAAGATCTGTGTGTGGCACACAACGGAACAATAACAAACGCAGAACAACTCTCCAATATGGTTGGTGGTTGTACATTTTCACCGCAGAATATGACTGACACCCTAGTTGCGGCCAAAAGACTCGTTGGTCATTTAAAGGACAATCACGATATGGCAAAAGCTATGAATATTCTCAAAAACGAAATGGTTGGTTCCTATTGTTTTACTTTTTTGTCAGATAACAACACAATATATGCAGCAAGGGATCCTAGAGGCTTTCGCCCTCTTGTACTTGGCTTTCACAAAGACACTCAAACCTATGTGGTTGCATCCGAATCATGTGCTCTATCCTCGATTGGAGCTATCCTTTTAAGAGATGTTGAACCCGGAGAACTTTTAAAAATAAACCAAAACGGTTTATCATCCGAAAGATTTTCCGAACAAACTCAGCATGCTCATTGCTCGTTTGAATTTACCTATTTCGCTCATCCAAGTTCCATTATGGAGGGTATTAATATCTATATGGCAAGAAAAAAAATCGGTGAATACTTGGCAATAAAATATCCTGTGGCAGATGCTGATGTAGTAATCCCAGTCCCAGATTCCTCTAGACCCGCAGCATTGGGTTTTTCTTTGAAATCGGGGCTGCCTTTTGAGGAGGGTTTATTAAAAGACAGGTACAGTAAAAAGGGTTCGATGAGGAGTTTTATTGAACCCTATGCTGAAGATAGAAAAGAAATAAACCAAAGTATATTACCTATAAAAGAATTAATCTATAACAAACATGTTATAATAATTGATGATAGTATTGTTCGGGGAACTAGCTCTGAATCCATAATAAAATCAGTGAGAAATGCCGGTGCTCGGAAAATCACAATGGTAATAACTTATCCCCCAATAAGATATCCTTGCTATGCAGGGATAGATTTCCCTTCCCAAGAAGAACTTTTGGCCTTTCAATACGCAAAAAATGAAGCCTCAAGTGAAAAGATAGGTGATAACATAGCTAAAAAGATAGGTGCCGATAAGGTGATCTATAACGACACCGAAAACTTGGCATTAGGAATAGGGTTAAAAAAAGGTGAGCTATGTTTTTCATGCTCTACCGGAAACTATTCTTCTCTTGGAATAACACCGAATTTCAAAACAAAATACCAGACCAAAGAACAACTTTTAGCTAAATAAAGTTTAATATTTAAATTCTGTAGATTTGTATAGTAATGCGTTGAGTTTAGAGAATTTAAGAGATAAAGCGTTTTTTCAAAATTCTATTGATGTTTGGATAATGTTATGTGAAGAAAAAAAATGGGAATATTCTGAAATAAAGAATTATTTAAAATTTATAGATCATTTATTCTCTCACAGTGTGAAAATTCAACGGTTTCCTCTGTGTATTAAAGAATCTGGTGGCATGTATGAGCGTGGGAAGGATAAAACAGCTTTTCTGGAAAACCTCTCCAAAGTCCAATCAGATAATGCCTCTGCATTTACGATAAAATTAACTGAGGACAATATTTCTAAAATCAGAAGTTTTAAAATCAATTGATTTTAACTGTGATTTACCTGTTTTTAGATGACCAATGAGTAGAGTTCTGTACCCTCCATCTCAAATAATCTTCTATAATCATTTTATGATCAAATGCATAGGTGTTGTTTTTAATCTCATTTAAGTTTACCCAACAAATATCAGTTGCATCGTCTTCAACTTTGCCTTTTAGGTTATCCATTATCAAACAAACAAAAACAGTACTCATTATATGGCCTCGTGGATCCCTATTAGGATCAGAATATACCCCAAGTATTTCTAAAGGCTCTATGTTCAGAGAGGTTTCCTCTTTAATCTCCCTTCTTAGAGCATCCTCTATCCTTTCGCCATAGTTAACAAACCCTCCTGGCAATGATAAGTGGTTTTTGAAGGGATCGTTTTTTCTTTTTATAAATAGTATTTGATTTTTTTCATTATGAATAATCGCATCAATTGTTGGGATTGGATTTCTATGTTTTTTTTCTGACATCAATGCTATAGAAATAGTCTCTTTATATATTCAATAACGATTGGTTTCTATGGACCAATAACAATTAATTGTAAAAGAAAATCAACGCGGAAGAAAGTTGTTCAGTTCTTTTTTTGAGCATTCCTCCACCCACAAAAATTTTCTATGTAATGTTGAGGTATATATTCTTGTCCACTGTAGATCCATGTAGTTCATCCATGCTTTGAAAACCCTCGGATCAATATAATTTCTCAATGAAGTTCCCAGGTTGTATTCCCTAGTTTCCTTTTGAAGTTTTAACTGAGACTCTAGTTTTTCTAACCTCTCCTCCATTTTGATTTTTTGTTTCTCTGATTTCCATTTATCTGATGCAATGTCTTTTTTTATTGTTTGTATGGCCATTTTTTTATTTTTAACGGATAGTTCAAACTTTTCCAATGATATCTTGTTTGCGGGGTTTGTAGGGTCTATGCCTTTTTTGTGGTTGCATGTTATGGCGGCCTGTAAGTTTGCAAATTTTGCAACATATATTTTTTTAGATTCTGGGGAGTGAGGATCTACCTTAAGGGGTGGATTCTTCAGGACTTGCTTTACCACTCTTGTGGCAATGTATGTTCTGAAAACTTTGGCGGTAAGGCCAGGAACATTTTTTGGATCTATGTTACGTAAAAAGTGATTTACTTTCATAGAGTTGATATTGTCAAAAATTGGATCAGAGTTTGATTTGTTTTTCATAAATAACCTCAAGTTATTGTACATCGTTTCTATCTCCTTGGAGTCAATTTTAATGGTTTTTTGCCAAGGCACACTATCTTTGCCTAAAAAATTAAACTCAATTGCATTTGACCCGGATTTATCATTTACAAAATGGATATGCTCTATTCTTAAGGTTGATGCCCCAACGGTATCGGATTCGTCAGGGTCCTTTTCATCACCCACCCTCATTGCTAGCTTAAATATGAGATAACAAACTGTAGCTATTCTTTTTTGATTGATCTCCTTTGATGACATTTTTTTTATTATTTCGTTTTGAATTTTTACAATATATTTTTCTAAATTTTTTGCCTTATCGTATTTTGCTTTATCATAATTTTGTCTTATTAGAGAAGAATCATGCAACCAAACATATTTTCGTTTTCCCGTGAGTGTTTCAATCCAAGATGCCAGCCATGTTGAGGAATGATCATGAACGATTTTTTGCCAAGCTCCCTCAGGAACTGGAGCATCCTCCCCTAAATTTAAAATAACATCCCTAGGAAAAACACGTGGTTTCCATCTCCCCCTAAGAGGGTGCTGACCTCGTCCCATGAATAATCCCGGTGGTTCCACTAGCCAATTCGCAACATCCACTTCGATCCCATCAATAATTGCTTTTCCGTAAAAATTCCTTATCTTTTCCTTTTCGTTTTTTTTCCCAAGAGCAATTTTCTTTCTTTCTTCTATGGTCAGATTCCTTAGCTTTTCCTTTTCCTTTTCCTTTTCCCTTTTTTCATTATTTACAAACCTAAAAAAATCCGTGAAATCTATTTGATCAACTGATTCTAGGGCATTACCACTCTCTCTTATACACAACTGACCCTG